>JAYTXB010000353.1:0-24100 GCA_043743205.1 Schlesneria sp. | reverse complement strand
CTGATCGCACACGGGGCAATCGAGCGGATGGTTGAGCAGCAGATACTCCAGCGTCGCCTGCTGCGCCGCCTTGACCTTTTCACTGTTCGACACGATGACTGTGCCGTCCTTGACGGGAGTCTGGCAACCGGGGAACAGCTTCGGCTGCATGGCGATTGTGCCGTCGGGCTTCTTGTCGCCGACTTCGACCAGGCACATGCGACAACTGGCCACCACGGACAACTCCGGGTGCCAGCAATAGGACGGAATCTCGACCCCCGCTCGCTGAGCCGCCTGAATGCAGTTCAGCTTCTCGGAAGGACCGATCTCCACCGGCTTGTCGTTGACGATGACTGTGGGCATTTCAAATCCAAAACTCGGAACCACGGAAAGCACGGAATCTCACGGAAGGAAAGCGGAAGAGACGCATCAAACTCAAATCCAACTCGTTGTCATTTCCACTCTTTTTCCATGCCCTTCCGTGTTTTCCGTGGTTCAAAACTCTTCTCAGTGTCCCGCCATCAGAGCTTCCGATGGCTTGACCGTTTTGCGGCCGGTGTTGATGTATTCTTCAAACTCGGGTCTGAACTTCTTGATCGCGTTCTTGATTGGCCACGCCGCGCCGTCGGACAAACCGCAGATGGTCGTGCCGGGGATGATCCCCATTGAGCCAGCCACTTCCGTCAGCAGGTCGATGTCGCGGAGTTGCCCTTCGCCCATGCGGATGCGAGTCAGAATCTTGTGCATCCACGCCGTTCCTTCTCGACACGGAGTGCATTGACCGCACGACTCATGCGAGAAGAAGCGGGCACAGTTGAACAGGACATCGACCATGCTGGTCTCATCGTCGATGACCGTGATCGCCGCCGTTCCCAGTCCGAGACAACCGACCTTGCCCGGCCCGTTGAAGTCGAGTGGCGTATCGAGTTCGCTGGCGGAGAGGAAGCCCATGCTAATGCCGCCGGGGACAACGGCCTTCGCCTTGCGGCCTTTCCAGACCCCGCCGCCATGTTCGTCGATGAGTGCCCGCGCGGTGATGCCCATCGGCAGCTCAACGCAGCCCGGCTTGTTGACGTGTCCGCTGATGCAGTAGAGCTTCGGGCCATAACTCCCCGCATCGCGAGGATTGGCGGGATCGGGTGGGACGCCCATGCTTTTGAACCACGCGGCACCACGATTGATGATCTGAGTCACGCAGGCCATCGTCTCAATGTTGTTGACAATCGTCGGCTTGCGGAAGAGTCCTTCGATGGCCGGAAACGGCGGCTTGATGCGCGGCCAAGCCCGCTTCCCTTCGAGGCTCTCGATCAGTCCGGTCTCTTCGCCGCAGATGTACGCCGCCGCACCGCGATGCAGCACGACATCGAGATCGAAGCCCGATCCGAAAATGTTTTTGCCGAGAATCCCGGCGGCATACAGTTCGTCAATCGCCTTCTGCAAGACGCGGTAGCTGCGACCGTACTCGTACCGCAGATAGAGGTACGCCGTCTTTGACTTGATCGCGTGGCAACTGATCGCAATCCCTTCGAGGATCTGGTGCGGATCCTCCTCCATCAGGATGCGGTTGTTGAACGTCGCCGGTTCGGATTCGTCGGCATTGATGGCGAGATAGATCGGCCCCGGATGGTCCTTCGGCAGGAACGTCCACTTGAGACCCGTCGGAAACCCCGCACCGCCACGTCCGCGCAGGCCCGAGTCCTTCACGAGAGTGACGACTTCCACGGGAGCCATCCCGAGGGCCCTCTTGAAGCCTTCGTAGCCACCATCCCGGCGATAGGTTTCGAGCGACTGGCTGTCCGGCTTTCCGACGCGAGCCAATAGTGTTGGTTCAAAACTCATTGTGTTCGTTATTCGTTCGAGGTCTTGCTCGTTTGAGTCGGTTCAACAATTTCAATCTCGTCGGCAGGAACTAACACGACTTGTCCATCCCGCCACTCCACAACCGGCTGCCCCAGAAGCTTGTGCCGCAGTCGGGCTTCACGAATGCCAGCGGAGATGGATGCTCGAACTGACTCCGGGTCCAACCGGGGCGTTGGACTGTCTTTGGTGAACTGATCCCCGTCCAATTTCGGTACTGCTTGAATCATGAAAGTCTCCCTGCAGTCATTTGCTGCCACTTCGCGGGATCGGTGATGACACATTGCATTCCGGGACCGCCCCGTGCGATTTCTAACCCTTGCCGAGTTGTACTGTCGTAGACAAACCATTCCTCAGCCAGCGGGAGGTAAGACTCAAACAGGTTGTCCAATCCCCGTTCGTACCGACGCCTGATCGCATCTTCGGGGACTGTATGGCCTCCTGTACTGAAACGCTGTGCCACTCGCTGAACGGCCATTTCCGCACTGGGGAGCCAAAAGAAAAAGACTTTCAAAGTGTATCCTGATGCAGTCAATCCCTTCAGCCACGGAGCAAACGTCCTGCTGGCAAGTGTCGTCTCAAATGCGAAGCTCTTTCGTTCCGTTGCCAGTTCACGAAGCCGAGTCAGCATGATGCGACCAGCGGCCATCGACACACCTTCCGGATGGAAGGCGGACAATCCGCGAGCGATCACATCGGCATTCACAAACTCAGTCACGTGACACGATTCCTGCAACAACTTCTCGGATGCCGTGGACTTCCCCGCACCATTCGGCCCGGCGAGAACAATCACATCCGGCATGGCTTTCAACCTACACTTACTGACGCCAGTGGTTCATCAGTTTGTTAGACAGTTTGTTCCGAAGGCACTGGGCGCTACTGCTTCAGGTTTCCGGTCCCTTTCACCGCATCGCCAGTTACACCTGTTCCACTGAACGTGAAGGAGATTTGGCCGCCAGCCAATACCCCCTTAAACGTTTGCTGAAACACTCCTTTTTGCTCCGTCTTGAACGTGACTGAACCCTTGCCAGTTTGGGGCGCAGTTCCTGAGATCGAAAGCTGTTGCTGCTTCTTGTCGATCGATTCGAAGTGAATTTCGCCTGTGAATTTATTGCCCTCTCGCGTCAGTACGATGAGCTTCAAGTCTTGAAAGTCCTTCGATGGACCGTTTTGCGTGTAGTTACGGGAACCAGACCATGTCGTTCCCTCTTGAAAGAGGTCACCTTCTTTTTCTTTCGCTGCTGCTTTTGGCTTACCTTTCAGTTCGTCGATTTCTTTTTGCAGCTTCTCGATCTTCAGTGTGGCGGCTTCGAGCTTCGCATTTGCAGCCTCGAGTTTCGCTGCGAGCTGTTCATTCTTCGACTTCAACTCAACAACTTCAGGCGTATCGGCTGCGTGAACGAGAACCTCCGGAATAAACGACAAAAACGCGAGTAAGAAAATGCACAACCGCATGACAACCCCCGCCTTCTTTTCGAGACAAAGTACTTCTCTGGCTAATCGCCAACAGCTAACCGCTTCATCAGTTCGTCAGCCTTTTCGGGCGTGATGTTCATGTGGGCTTCGTCATCGACGAGGACGCAGGGAGCGCCCTCGCAGGCTCCCAGGCACTCGGCGAATTCCATCGTGATCTTGCCGTCCGCCGAGGTCTGGCCGGGGTGGACGTGGAGCTTCTCGCACATGTGCTGGAGGAGTTCCTCACCACCGCGCAGCATGCAACTGATGCTGCGACAGACCCAGACGCGGTGCTTGCCAAGTTGATGCTTCTCGTCCTTGAAGAACTCATAAAATGACATCGTGTCGTGAACTTCCGACGGATGCAGTTCAAGCAGTTCGGCGATCTCACGCACCGCCTCGATCGAGACGTGCCGCTGCGCGTCCTGCACCAAGTGCAGGGCAGGCAACACAACCGCGCGCTTGTTCGGATACTTCGGAAACTGCGCCCGAATCTCGTTCCGCAGTTCCTCGCTCAACACAGCCATCTTTGTCTCACTCAAATCCGGAGGGATCGACCACGGATAACACAGATTTCACGGATCAAGAGAGGAGATGAAAGAGGATTCGCCTCCCGCATGCCTCGTTCTCTTGTCTGAGTTATCTCTGCGTCTTATCCGTGCCCATCTGTGAAATTTGTGGTCAAAACTCTTGATGCTTGCCTCTGACTACCGATCCAGTTCCGCCGCGATGATGTTCAAGCTGCCGAGGACCGCCACCACATCGCTCAGTTGGTGGTTCTTGATGATTTGCGGAAAGACCGCGAAGTGGATGTAGCTCGGCGGACGAGTCCTTGCCCGATACGAACGGGGGCTGCCGTCGCCCACGATGTAGTAGCCGAGTTCTCCGTTCGGGGATTCGGTCGCCGCGTAAATCTCTTCCTTCGGAGTGGGGAAGCCGCGATTGGGCATCATCACTTCAAAGTGCTGGATCAAACCTTCAATGCTGCGATAGACGGACGGCTTGGCGGGGATGACCGCCTTGCTTCCGGCATCAACGTTCACGGGGCCTTCCGGAATGTTTTCGATGCACTGCTCGATGATCTTGATGCTCTCGACCATCTCCTGCATGCGGACGAGATACCGCGCGTAACAGTCGCCTCCCTTGGATGCGATGACCTTGAAGTCGAGATCGGCGTACGCGAGGTACGGCTCATCTTTGCGGAGGTCTCGCAGCACACCGCTTGCGCGGGCCAGCGGACCGGTCACGCCCATGTTGATGCAGTCTTCGGCACTCAGGTAGCCGATCCCCTGCACTCGCTCGATGAAGATGCGATTGCGAGTGAGCAGCCTGTGAACCTCAGCATGCACCGCCGCGAAGCCCTTGATGAAACTGCGAACCTTGTCCACCCAAGCGTTGTTCACGTCGAAGGCGACGCCGCCAACGCGCGTGTAGCTGGTGTGGAACCGTTGGCCAGAGGCGGTCTCAACAATGTCGTAGATCAGTTCGCGCTGCTGGAAGAAGTAGAGGAACGCGGTGAAGCCACCGAGGTCCAGCGCACAGGTGCCCGTGTTGAGCAAATGGTCTTGGATGCGCATCAACTCGGCGAGGATCGTCCGCAGGTATTTGCAGCGCGGAGTCAATTCGATGCCGAGCAGTTTCTCGACCGCATGATGCCACGAAATCTCGTTGTGCAACGGCGAGATGTAGTTCATCCGGTCAACGATGGTGACGTACTGATTGAAGTCGAGATGCTCACCGAGCTTCTCGAACCCCGAATGCAAGTAGCCGATGTGCGGCAACGCATTGACGACCTTCTCGCCGTCGAGCGTCAGGATGAGACGCAGCGTCGTGTGCGTGGCGGGATGCTGCGGCCCAAAGTTGAGCGTCCACAAATACTCCTGCTCGGGAGCATCCAGTTCGGCGAGATCGGAAACTTCAAACGGCATTGGTCACTCGCAAGGCGCGACTGGGGAAAACAACTCTGGCACATCAACTCACAGGACATCGGGCAATTTGGCGGGAGGCAGTACGTCAGCCAGACGACATCGAAAACCGGGCAACACGTCCTCGCCGCTCAGTTCCCCCTGATCGTCCAATTCAACGATCAGGCCGTCTTTTCGATACACGGTCGCCAGGCGACTATTTGGATTGATGACCCACACCAGCGGGCAACCCACGGCAAGAAAGTCATGCACGCGGCGCTGGATGTCGTAGTACGAGTCCTTCGGGGAGACGACTTCAACAACGAGATCGGGGACGATTTCGCAGTGCCCGCTAATGAACTGATCACTCGTCGTTCGACCGGCTCGAATGAATGAGCAGTCGGGGCGACGGATACGGCTGGTGTCTTCTTCGAGGGCGACAAAGCAGCGATAGGTCAGGCCATCGGGAAAAACCATTCCCAATTTATGCTCTGTCACAAACCGGCGAAGCTGGTGATGAACTTCGCCCTGAATCCAGACAGACTCCATGCTCATGTGCGTCTCCACAAGCTGGCCGTTAATCAATTCAAACAAGTCGCGATCGGGATGCACGAGGAACTCGTCCGGCGTGATCCGTTGCTGCGACTGCGGTGGTTGTGTGAGCGTGGTGGACATGGTGGAGGCCGGTTTTAATCAACTTTCAAAAAGAGGATCAGCTATCGGCGCGGGTGATGACCGGGAAGTTGTGACGTTCGCCTCGCCCCTTGAGCGGGTAGTCTTTGCGAAGCGGATAAGCGGTAAATTCGTCGGGAGTCAGGATGCGTCGCAGGTCGGGATGGCCTGAGAACTTGATGCCGAACATGTCGTAGACCTCGCGTTCGAGCCAGTCGGCCGATTTCCAGAGCGAGTAGACCGACGGCAGCGCCGGATCGGGATCGTTGACGTGCGTTTTGACGATGAGACGTTCGCCAGTCTTCGTGTTGACGACGACGTAAACGACGCCAAAGCGATCCGTCGCGCCCTCGTATTCGAGGTAATCAACGGCGGTCAGCTCGGCCAGAAAGTCGAAACCAAGGTCTTGCTTCATGCAGGCGAGCAGCGGCTGAAGCGACTCGGCCGGAACGACGATGCGCCGGTTGTCGCGGAACTGACTGAACGTCAGTCCGGCAGCGGGAAATTTTTGTTGAAGAGTCTCTTCGGTGGACATCTTATGGAGTGCGGCGATTCATCGCCGCTTTCCTTTCTTTCCGTTTCGTGATCGATCGCAATGCAGGACTGAGAAAGCAAAGCGGCGATGAATCGCCGCACTCCAAATTCAATTCAGTGACACAAGCTGTTCGTTGGCTTCTCGAATTCGAATCAGTTCGTCGAGGTCATACGGTGTCGGACCCATTGGCTGCGTTCGCTTGGCGAACTCGGTGCCGTTGAGCGTGCCGCCGTGTTTGATTTTGTCTTGCAGGGCGATGATTCCGGCCATTAGTTGCTCGGGGCGAGGCGGACAACCCGGCACGTAGAGATCGACGGGGATGAAGCGATCGACACCTTGCACGACGGCATACGTGTCGAACACGCCGCCGGTGCAGGCACAGGCTCCCATGCTGATGCACCACTTCGGTTCGGGCATCTGCAACCAGATGCGTTGCAGGACGGGCAGCATCTTCATCACAACGCGGCCGGCGACGATCATCAGGTCGCACTGGCGAGGACTGAACCGCATGACCTCGGCCCCGAATCGGGCAAGGTCAAATCGAGAAGAGGCGGTCGCCATCAACTCGATCCCGCAGCAGGCGGTGGCAAACGGCATTGGCCACAGACTGTTGGCCCGCGCCCAACTGGCAGCGGCGTCCAACTGAGTCATGAAGATATTCTCGGGCACATCCTTCATCGCCATTTGAAGACCCCTTTGCGCCAAGCATAGACGTAGGCGATGGCCAGCGTTCCCATGAAGACCAGCATCACGCCGAAGACCGTGTTTCGCAGCTCGCGCGGAACACCGACACCATCGTTGAGGTACGCTGCGACAGACCACGGGTACAGAAAGAGCAACTCGACATCGAACACCAAAAACAGGATCGCGACGAGATAGAACTTCACGTCGAACGGTTGGCGAGCATCGCCGACCGGGTCCATCCCGGACTCATAAGGCATCTGCTTGACGACCGTCCGATTCCGAGGACCAACCAAGTGAATGACGATCAGGTTCGCAATCACGAACCCCATCATCACTCCGGCATACATCAGAACGGCGTGTGAGCTATCCATGCGGCGTCAACTCGAACGAAGGAACGATCTCTCCGTCAACATGATCGAATCTTGGAAACGGATCAAAGCGATCAAGGTGTTTGCGGAGGAGAAACGTCGGCAGGCTTAGAGGCGAACGGGGACCAACCTTATCGGACAAATCCAACCGCAGCGCACAGTCTACGCAGGCGGTTCAGGCCAATTCTTGAGTTTCCAAGTGGGCGGGATTCTAGGAGTGGGTTTGGCAAACTGCAACTCTTGAGATGGGATCGAGACTTGCGATTGCTTCAGCGTCAGCACGGCTCATTTTTGCGACCCACATGGAGTTAAAACAGCAGCGGAGGAATGGCGTTCCCAACGAAATTCATGCCGCCCAATTGAGTCCTTGCCCGGCGACTTTCACCTTCGAGAGTTCTCACCTGAGAGTGCCATCGCGGGCGGAGCAAACTTTGGCAGGATCTGCCTGACGCGCATACTCGACGATCTCCACCAACTCATCGCATGTGCCGTCGGACTCGCTGTCGATCTCAAACGGCGAGCCGCGATGTTATCCCTCGCGCGGCTCGATGCGAGACATAACCGCATCTCATCAGAGTGCGGGCAGAGAGTTGAAATGGCCCGCGTTCTGGCGAAACGTGGCTATCCCGGAGGTCTCTTTGATCGCAGCGCAAGGAATAACTGCGGATCGAGAGATTGAAGTCAGGACGCGAATGAAGTCGCATTCGCGAGCGACTATGCTCGCGACGACGATCCGAAACGCTTCGACCTGCTCATCACGGGGGGCTGGGTTCGTAGTGACCAGCGCCGTTGCCAGTCCAGACGAGGCTTGAAGAAAACGGCAGCGATTAGCAATGGTCATCTTTAAAAGCCCCCGTTGTTCGTGACGAACATGACTATGATGATACCGATCAACGGATGAACGCAGTGGTGGGCGTTAGTACCGACGACAATCAGAACTCAATCCGATCTCCTTGCCGCGCCGAAACTGAATCATTCCAATACGTGCGGAGTGTCTGAAAACTGTTTCAGATCACACACGCGGTACGCTGGGATGAGAATAGCACTATCTGTTTCACAGGGGCCAAGCGATGAACATTGAACAACTCGGGAAACTGATGGTCGATAGCCAAGTTCTCAGTGCGGAGCAGGTGCAAGAGCGACGGCAGGACTGGTTGGCGAGCGGTGGGACTGATGATGACGGTTCTGGGTTCTCGCGCTGGTTGGCCGCGCAACATGATCTCACGGACTTTCAAGCCGATGCACTACAAGCGGGTGTGGCAGGCCCTTACATGCTCGGCCCTTATCGGGTCAGCTTTCGTCTCATGACGGGTCTTCAAGGTGGTCTCTTCCATGCGGAACACGCGGAATTCGGTCAGCCCGTCAGTCTGAAAATCTTTCCCGCCGCGACCAGCCGTGACGATCGACAATTCGCGAAATTTGGTCGCGAAGCGCGCGTGGGACTAGCGGTCGATCACCTGCACGTCGTGAAAACATTCCAGGTTGGCAAGGTCGGCGAAGTTCCGTTCATCGCGATGGAGGAACTCTATGGTGAGTCGCTCGAACTGCGATTGGCCCGCAATGGTCGCTTGCCTTACGCCGTTGCTTGCCAACTCATCCAGCAGGCCGCGCAAGGCCTGGGTTATCTGCATGCCGAAGGGATCGTGCATTGCGACATCCGCCCCGCGAATCTGTGGATCACAGCACATGGTGTTGTGAAGATCATCGGTTTCGGAGCGGCGCGTGATGGCCTGTCGTTTGTGGATGACTTGGACGGCGATGACAGTGGTTCCACGAATAGATCGAGTGGCAACGCGGCGGGACACTACGACTACATGTCGGCTGAACAGGCCGAGAATTCTCAGGCCACCAACGCGGCTAGCGATCTCTACAGTCTCGGCTGCACTTTTTATCGCTGTCTAACCGGACAAGTTCCGTTCCCAGACACGAACCCCGTGCGACAGATGCTGCGTCATGCTCGAGCGACGCCTCAGCCACTGTTCGACTTCGACCAAGAGATTCCCGAGGCCGTTCAAGACATCGTCTCGAAACTCTTGGCCAAGCGACCGGAAGATCGCTTCGAGTCAGCCGATGATCTGAATCAGACGCTGACTGAGGTGGTCGCACCGAAGCCAATTCCCGAACTGGACCCGGTCAATCGGGAGTTCCTCATCTGGTTGCAAACCAAGCAGTCGGACGACATTGCCGAGTACGAACCCGAGTTTCAAGAATTTCTGGCCTTCGTCTCCGACGCACGGTTCGAGGCGACGATGTCCGGACGACCGACGTTCTAAGTCGACGCATCAATTCAGTGGCAGAGCCAGCGGTAGCCGAAATCGTGAGTGTTCGCCTTGAAGTCTCCTGAGTTCGACTACTCCGGCCATTGAGGCCCTGTGAAATCGGCGAGCGCGTTTGCTCCGTTTTTCAACAGGCCGTGAACTGCCGGTCACAGTTCGCGACTCGCTGCCGACCCGCAGCGCGAAGTATCACGGCAGACAAACCAAAAACCGGACGGGCGAGCACGCTCTTCCTCAGGTGTTGTTCGTGAACCAACTCTCGTTCACGGTAACAGGCCCGCGGTCGGCTCGACCTTGCTGACCTCAAACAAGTCCACCGAATACGGGCCTCGAGTGAAGCCTCGTACGAGTTGCACTTTGCGAGTCGGATCTGACTCGGCTTCGCGCAGTAGGGCTTTGAGGTCGCGGCCTCCCAAAAGGCTGGCATCGAGCAGCACGAAGCAGCGGTCGGGAAGTGTCGAGGCCTGAAAGGGATCGGGGCGTTCGCGCCGCAGAGTCACGCAGCGGCCGCCGGGAGGAGTTTGGTGAGAGTAGCCCATCCACGGGTGCTGAAAAAAATAGTGTTCAGGTAGTCCGTAGAGCAGCAGGCTGTTCCCCACAATGTCGGCGGTGGCTTGTGCGGCCGCCTGCTGAGCCTGCACCAGCCAGCGATAACTCTCGGTTCGCTCGATCACCGCGACGTTGTTGCCGCGCGCCTCGGGATACCAACGACCATCGCGATTCGCGACGAACCACACGCTGACGCTGATCAGACAGAGAGCGACCGCACTTCGCGAAACTTGCACGCTGAGTAAGTGGGTCAACCCGTAGATGACGAGCGGCAAGATCGACACGAAGTAGCGCGGCAGGCAATAGATGTCCAGCTTGCCGACGAAGGGAACGAAGAAGAAAAATCCGGCAAACGCGAGCGTCAGCAAATACGCGAGGCCGAGATGGTTGGTCGGTGAGCGAGGCCCAGTCCTCACGTCGGAACGAGTCGCGTCCGACACCACGTCCGACACCACGTCCGCGCCGCCGAGACGCGCGAGATCGGGAGCGTGTTGTCGCTGCATCGCTGCTTGGATCCGAAGTAAGCCGCCTGGCTCACCAAAACCGTTGGTCGCGTCAGGATCGCGTACGGATCGCAATGAATCGTAGACGCGGCGGCTTCTTAGCAACCCGAGGATGCCGAACAGTCCAAACGCCAACGTGATGTCGGGAATGGCTCGCAAGTACGGCACGTGATGCCAGCACATGTAAGCCCACCAACTCTCGAACGTGGCCTTCGAGGCAATGGAATCGAGTTGCAGCGACCCAATCAACGGCCATGCGGCGGCGAGGGTACTTGGCAGAATGAATCCCGCCGCGAACCAGAATCGACGCGACCAGGAAGTACGTTGCAGCAGGACCGCCGCGATCAAGGTTCCCGCTACGATCACGCCCGACTGCTTCACCATTACGGCGAGCGTAGACCAAACTATCGCTCGTCCGAACCGGCCACGGGCAAAGGCGTGAAGCGCGCTGATCGTGCAAGCGGCCAACGGTATTTCAAAATACATCGCGCCGATCTGAACGCGGAACAGCGGGCAGGCCAGCAGTGTCGCGCAGACCAGCCACGCGACACGTCTTCCCAGGCTGTCCGAGACGAAACAATGAAGAACGGCCAGCGTCCACGCTCCCGCACAAAAGTGGAAGATGTGCAACACGGTCAATGCCGTCGGCTGTTTTCCAACCACCATCAACACTACCGCCGTCAACCAAGTCACAATGGAATCGGTGTGGCAATTCGGTCCGCCCAGGGTGAAGGGCGGCAATTGCATCACCGCGCGGAGGTCGAACCGACTATCTGCTAAGGCTCCGGCTGCGGGAAACAAACCGAAAGCGGCGTCCCATACAGGTGGCTCGAAGACCGTCGGCCACTTCAACGCAACGATCACTGCCAGCCAAAACAGGAATTGAAAGGGCAGCGAACAGAGCAGCGATGCGGCGGGACTGGTGTTCAGAGGCATTGGCGAGTCCGTTTTGATTGTTAAACAATTCTCAATCGTGCTCCAGCAGACCCACATGGCAAGCCTAGACCACCCGTAACTCGATCAGTCGCAACGATCGTTGTGATTGAACGTTTTATTCTGGTTATCGCGAGCACCATTCAGGGGAGTTGGTCACAGCAAACTGCCGTCCCCCTGTTTCTGGTGCAACGGAACATGTTGGTGAGCCGGTTGGTGTCAGCCGAATGGCTCACCACAAAACATCCGCAGTCGTAGACCAGAGCAAACGGAGTACCTCGGGGCACCGGCGATGGCACTGAAGATGCTCCGTGGCGAAAGACCAACCAACGGACCACCCGTTCAACGACCGCAGCGTCTCTTCCCACGGGAGACATCGAGCTGCTGTCTCCTGCCAGAAATCTGCCCCACTGACCGCCAACGTTACGAGATGTGGCACTAGGCTCACGCATGTCGATCCCTTTCAACAAGCCATTCATCGCGGGACGCGAGCTGTTCTACATCGCTCAGGCCGTCACACTGGGGAACATCGCCGGGGACGGAGCGTTCACGCAGAAGTGTTGCCGACTGTTGGAAGAGCGATTCCAGATCAGGCATGTCCTGCTGACGCCGTCCTGCACAGCGGCACTCGAAATGGCGGCTCAACTGTGCGGGATCGGTCCTGGCGATGAAGTCCTCATGCCGTCGTATGCGTTCGTCTCGACCGCCAATGCCGTCGTGCGACTCGGTGCGATCCCCGTCTTCGTCGATAGCCGTCCCGACACGCTGAACATCGACGACGGACTGATCGAAGCCGCGATCACTCCGCGCACCAAGGCCATCATGCTGGTCCACTACGCGGGAGTCGCTTGCGAGATGGATCGCATCCTGACGATTGCGCGTCAGTACGGCTTGCGGGTCATCGAGGATGCGGCTCAGGGAGTGAATGCGTTCTACAACGGTCGTGCCCTGGGATCGCTGGGCGATCTCGGCACGTACAGTTTTCACGAGACCAAGAACTTCAGCTGCGGTGAGGGAGGCGCGCTCTGCATCAACGACCCCGAACTGCTCGAACGGGCCGAGATCATCCGCGACAAGGGAACCAACCGACGGCAGTACTTTCGGGGGCGCGTCGATAAGTACACGTGGGTCGATGTCGGGTCATCCTATGTCCCGAGTGAGATCGCCAGCGCGTTCCTCTTCGGGCAACTCGAACAGATGGACCTGATCACTCAACGGCGTCAACGGCTCTACAACACGTATCGCGTTCGGTTGAAGCCCCTCGAAGCCGAGGGCTTGTTGCGGTCGCCGCGCATTCCCGAAGATTGCGACAGCAACTATCACTTGTTCTACGTGCTGCTGCCGGACTCGACGACGCGTGATGCGCTGATGAATCATTTCAAGTCGCAGGGCATCCTGGCGGTGTTCCATTACATCCCGTTGCACACGTCACCGATGGGCCTGAAGTTTGGCGGTCGCCCCGGTTCGCTGCCGGTCACAGAAAACATGGCTTCCCGCCTGTTGCGTCTGCCGCTGTATTACGACCTGAGTGATGTAGATCAATCGCGTGTCATCGAGTGCCTGATTGAATTCCTGCGTCGTCCGAAAGCGTTGGCACTCGTGACGGGAGAACTGGCCAACGTTGGGCAAGCCACCGTTGCGGTGAAATGAAGCAGCCCTTCGGCCGCAGCCAAGTCAGGCATCACCAGATCGGGTGCCTGACCCCGACGCGATTAACAGCCTGTTGAAAACCGTAGCTTGGACGCCTCGTCCGAGCGAAAAGCAATTGGAAAGGGACGGACGAGGCGTCCATCCTACGGTTCTTCAACAGGCTGTTGAACGAGCGACCTCACGTCGCGAATAACAAACACGCACTGAACACGCATTGAAACAGTCGGACGAGCCTGAGGCTCATCCGGCGGCACCGAGACCCGGAGTCGATCATCCATGCCACCTGCCACGCCTCACACTGATTGTTCTGAATCCTCGACCGCTCGCTGGTCGGGCGACCGCATTCGTTCTTTCTGGACGGAGCAGGCGGTGGAACACGGCATCGAGGCGGAGGCTTCGTGGACGGACGTGCGCGTGATGGAGATGGAATTGCGTGCCATCGTCGATCATCTGCACGATGGCCAGACCGTGCTGGACGTGGGTTGTGCCAACGGGTTCTCGACGTTGCAGTTTGCTCGACGCAAACACGTCTCGATCACCGGCGTCGATTACATTCCCGAGATGATCTCGCACGCGAATGTCGCTCTGAAATCGACGGCCGATGATCTGGCGGGAGAAGTCTCGTTCGCGGTGGGCGATGCCACGTCGCTGCAGTTCGCTGACAACCAGTTCGATACGGTCGTGGTCATTCGCGTCATCATCAATCTGGGCGACTGGGAGCGCCAATTGGTCGGTCTGCTTGAATGCGTACGCGTGTTGCGACCGGGAGGAACCCTGTTGCTCTCGGAAGCCACCGTGCAGGGTTGGTCTCGGCTGAACGATCTACGGGGCGAATGGGGAATGGCGGCAATCAAGATGCCGGAGTTCAATAACTACCTCGACCAAGATCGCGTGGCCGACGCACTGCGGCCCGCATGCGAACTGGTCGAGATCAACAATTTCGCCAGTTCTTACTACGTCGGTACGCGCGTCCTCAAGCCGCTTCTCGGACAGATCACCGCACGGCAGTCTGAAGTTCCGAACCCGCTCAGTGAACTCAACCGCTGGTTGTCGATGATGCCCGCAGCGGGAGACTATGGCACGCAGAAGTTGTTCGTGTTCCGCAAGCGGCTGAGTCCTGTTGATTGACAGCGTGGGCAACCTCATTCGGTCTCCACAGAGAAGGCTCGTTTTATGGACTTGTCGGTCGTGCTGCCCGTGTACAACTCGAACGCCACGTTGCGCCCGCTGGTCGCACGACTGGTCGCCGTGCTGGAGCAACTCGGCCGCAGCTACGAGATCGTCTTCGTCGATGACGGCAGCCGCGATGACTCTTGGGAACTGTTCTGCCAGTTGCAGCGCGAGCATTCCGGCCGGATCGTCGCCATCCAGTTGATGCGAAACTTCGGCCAGCACAACGCGCTGATGTGCGGCTTTCGGCACACACAGGGTCGGTTCGTCGTGACGCTCGACGATGACTTGCAGCATCCGCCCGAAGAGCTTCCCAAACTGCTGGCCGCGATCGAAGCAGGCGGCTTCGATCTGGTCTATGGCAGTGCTGATCGGAGAAAGCACCGCGTGTGGCGCAACCTCGGTTCGTGGGTGGTGAACCTCGCGTATCGGACGATGTTCAGGACAACGGTCTCGATCAGCAGTTTTCGAATCATTCGACGCGAGTTGCTGGAGGCGATTCTGTCCTACACGCTGAACTACACGTTCGTGGATGGCCTGCTCGCATGGAACACGCAGCGGATCGGCGAAGTCACGGTCGAGCATCATCCGCGTCGCACCGGTCGTACGGGGTACTCGCTGTCGAAGCTGATCGTACTCGCGCTAAACCTGTTCACCAATTTCTCTCTGCTGCCGTTGCAGCTCGTGTCATTGGTGGGCTTCGCTGCTGCTACTGCGGGGCTGACAACCGGCGCGTACTACGTCGTACAGTTCTTGCGCGACGGGATCGGCGTACCCGGCTATGCCTCCACGATCGTGTCGATCCTCGTGCTGGGCGGCGTTCAGTTGCTGTCGCTCGGAATCATGGGCGAGTATCTCGGACGATTGCATCTGAACGTCAATCGAAAGCCGCAATACACGATCCGCCATGTGTGCGCCTCGCGTCCAGACGGGGATCGAAATTGGCCGGCTGCTCTTCCCAACCAAGAGTTCTCGAAGCCGGTTGCCGTTCCTTCCGCTGGCGAGTTGGAAAGAGCCCCATGAGTCTCACGGACATCGGGAAACTTGGGAGCTTGAACGTGCCGGAATCTCCTGGCGGAGCGACTGGTCTGGTGTACGATCCCGTGGGTTATTGGGTGGCAGAGGGCCACTCCGTGCTGTCCTATCCGGCCGACGGAAACGACCTGTGTTTCTCGCTGGAGGAAAACTCCTTCTGGTTTCGACATCGCAATGAGTTGATTGTGGAAACGCTGCGGCGATTTCCTCCGAGTGGTTTGCTGTTCGACGTGGGGGGTGGCAATGGATTCGTCGCGGCGGGCTTGGAGCGTGCTGGCTTTCCGACCGTGTTGATCGAACCTGGTCGGATGGGGGCGGCAAATGCGTGCCGCCGAGGACTGCGAAATGTCATCAACGCCACGGCCGACGAGGCCGGATTCGCGCCTGGCTCCCTGAATGCCGTGGGGCTGTTTGACGTGTTGGAACACATCCCCGACGACTTGGGGTTTCTGCAATCGCTCCACCGCTTGATGCGGCCCGGTGGGAGAATCTATCTGACCGTGCCCGCCTTCCAATCGCTCTGGTCGAGCGAGGACGACTACGCGGGACACCAGCGTCGCTACCGCCGCCGGTCGCTCGCCAAGGTGCTGGATGCAGCGGGCTTCGACGTGGAATATCTCAGCTACTGTTTCTGGTTTCTACCGCTGCCGGTGTTCGTGCTGCGAGCGATTCCCAGTTGGTTCGGCTGGCGCACCAAACCGACGAAGCAGTCGGCGACGCAAGAGCATTCCACGAAGCGCGGCCTAGCGGGGTGGTTGGTCGAGCGAGCTTTGTCGTGTGAGTTGTCCCGCGTCGCGCGCGGGCGAACCCTCTGGATGGGAAACAGTTGCCTGGCGGTCGCGCGCAGCCGCTCAGAAATCGTGTGATGGCGAAACGTCGGCCGTAAAGTAATTGCGGCTCTCCGCCATTCCTGTTGGTCCGCAGAAATTAGCCGCAGGGCGCTAGCCCCGGTTAAGCGAAATCGAACCGGGGCTAGCGCCCTGCGGCTGATGTACCACAAGAATCAACACGTTTGGCGGAGAGCCGTATTTTGACGAGGCACGATTCGAGGTTTGGTCTTCGCCCTGAAGGGGCCTCGGAAACCAGCCCAGGGCCAGCGAACAACGTGAGCGCCGCCCTGGGAACACGAAACACCACAAAGTTGTGCCCTGAAAGGGCACGGGAAATTGGGTCGAGTCCACATGTCCTTGCGAGACCGCGCGGTCAACACTCCTCCTGTGCCCCGACAGGGCACGATCATCACTCACCAACAAACCCAGGGCGGCGCTCGCTTGGGCTTCGCTGGCCCTGGGCTGATTTCCGAGGCCCGCTTGGGGCGAAGACAAAAAGTGCCCCACCGTTCAGCGTGAGTGCCGGACGCGGCCAATTGGAGAGCATGTCATGACGGAAGAATCTCGCCTCGAACGCTGGATGCCGTGGAGGTGGTCGAGTACCACGGGGTGGTTGCTCGTGCTGGCGTTTGTGATGTTGCTGCCGTTTGGCGTGCGAGCGTGGTGTCTCTCTCGCGTGCCCGATCCGGGTGAGCCGTTCGATTTGACCACGTTTCTTCCCGCACAAATTGCCACCTCCGAGAACGCATTCACTCACTACAACGCGGCCGCTCAGCAACTGCGAGCCGCGCAAAATGTTTGGGGTCGGCAGAACTCCGTGCGAGTTGGAAACGTCAGTGGCCCGCTTGTCGGTCTGCCGATGGCCGCACGGTTCAAAGTTCTGACGGATGGATTGCTAGCATTGACGGAGGATGAAGCGAAGTGGATCGCAAGCCTGCGTCCCGCGCTGGACGAATGGCGTCGGGGAACGGAACTGACGTTGGCGTCACCATTCATTACGGTCAACTCGAAGGTCTCTTTGTTGTACGGAGTCCACGCGAACGCTGCTGAGTTCGTGGCGTTGGCGAGAGTGGAAGCCATGCGCTGCGAAGCCAAAGCTGACGTGGCCGGGGCGTGGGAATGGCATCGTGCGGCGATTCGATTCTGTCGTCATCAAGCTCTGTACTCGCGGAGTAGTAATCCGGGTGTGCCTACTCTCCAACCATTCCGGGTCGCGGCAACAGGGATCGTGCGATGGGCAGAGCAGCCACGTGTGACATCGGAAGAACTGCGAACCGCCTTGGCCGTTGTTCGTGACGAGTCTGCGCAATACCAGCCGCTCTCAATGCACTTGAAGACTCGGTATCTGTTGTGGAGGCGCGATTGGGTTGTGAGTGATTGGGGTCGGGACCGCCTGGGACTCCGCGCGAAACTGCCTCAGGGGGCCAAAAGTTTCGCGTTTGTCGGTCGTCCCCTGTCTTGGCTTGTCGGCGAACCCGAAGTGACGCGGCGGCTGCACGCTCTCGTCTTGCTGAACCAACTGAATGAAATCGACAAGCCCTTGAACCAGCGCCGCCCGTTGGTTGACACACGATTTACTCTGTTCGACACCGATCCCTCAACACTGGGGAAACCAGGCCAAATCTCGCCCCGGGAAATCCATCGTGCCTTGAACAGTTCCGCGCTGTGGCGGAATTCGGTCACCTGGTTGTTCGTCGTGCAATATACCGATGCAGCGGTCCTCGAAGAGCAGGCCCAACAGTCCGCGTTGGAGATCGTGCTCGCGGCGCAGGCGTTTCGTCGCGACACCGGCGCGTTCCCCGAGAGTCTCGATCAACTGGTGCCGGAGTATTTGCAAGCTGTTCCGCTCGACCCGTGCGATCTCAACGGCGGACGACTGCACTACCGTCGCGATGACCCGAACAGGGTCATCGTCTGGAGCATCGGTATGGACGGCAACGACGATGGCGGCGCAGTCGCCATACAGAACGGGGTCTCCGCCGATGTCGGATTCGTGTTGAAGTTGAGCGATCCAAAGTGACGGTCGAGTGTGCGGTAGAGTTCTTGGAGATCAACATGACTGAATCGCTGGAGCCTGCGTGGTGGAAGTTGTGGCATTGGCCGATTTCCATCTGGACCGCGATCATTGCGCTCTTGTTGTTGGCGGTGCCGTTTGGGGTGCGGATGTACTTTCTGTCGCTCGTGCCGGACATGGCTGAGCCGTTTGATGTGGCCGCGTTTGTGAAGGACGACATCCCTCTCGAAGAGAACGCGTTCACCGATTATCGGCGAGCATTCGAGATATATCGGCAGGTGAATCCAGACCCGTCTGGTGCTGCGTTGGCTGACTTTGAAGTTGTCTTCCAAGATGGCTGGAATGCCGCCGACGAGGCAACGAGGGCTTGGCTGGAAGCGAATCGCGCGGCATTGGTCGTCTGGAAGCGCGGGACGGAAAAGGAGCGAGCGCTGCACCGAATGCCGGGCAGTCCGGACAGCTCGACGTTGGCTGACATGATTGTGGAGCAGCGCGCGTTTTTGAGATTGGCACGACTCGAACAGATGCGGTGCCAGCA
Organism: Schlesneria sp.; assembly: GCA_043743205.1. Classification (GTDB taxonomy): domain Bacteria; phylum Planctomycetota; class Planctomycetia; order Planctomycetales; family Planctomycetaceae; genus Schlesneria. The sequence continues at coordinate 5,148 of JAYTXB010000353.1, read as the reverse complement.
CGAAGGAAAGTTCGACGAGGCATGGGAGATGATTCGTGCGGCCTATCGCAGCGGTGGGCACGCGTCGTCGCGCGGAGTGGCGATTGAGGCGATGATCGGAATTGCTTTGCACCTCACCGCAACGGTTGGAATGGCGCACTGGGCCGAGCAACCGTCAGTCACGTCGGGCCAACTTCAGGCGGCGATGAAACAAGTCCGATCGGACTTCGCGCTGTACGACGCGGAGTCCAGCGCACTCAAGGCTGAGTACCTCTACATGCGAAGCGCGATCAGACAACCGACGTGGCCCGAGGAGATTGGGGCCGGACTGGGTGGCCTTTTCGCCAACGAGTCCGTTCCCGTTTCGATTCGCTCAGCGTTACTGCGGATCGTTGGAGAGCCTGATGTCACCTTACAAATCTCGCGGCAAGTCTTGGCCAATCATCTGCGTGAGATCGACAAGCCACCGGCTCAGCGCAGGAAGTTGGTCCAATACAAAAAGCTCAAGCTGTTTGATGTCGATCCGACGGCAATTCGAGCGGTTGGCGAACTTGATCCGGCCACACTCGACCGTGCGATGACCTTGTTCCTGTTCACGCCGTCGATTTCGGTCGGAATGCTCATGCTCGACGGCCCACACCAACGAACACGAGGTCGGCAGGCGGCGTTGGAAGTGATGTTTGCGGCCCATGCGTATCAGCGTGACCAAGGTGAGTTCCCCAAGTCGCTCGACCAGTTGGTGCCGAAGTATCTCGATGCCGTGCCGCTTGACCCCTGTGATCCGGCGGGGGGGCCGCTGCGCTACCGTCGCAATGAAGCCACGAAAGCGGTCGTCTGGAGCGTTGGTGAAGATGGCGTTGACGGTGAAGATGGAGTGAACAAACGTGGCGAAATCGAAGCCGAAGAAGGACGCCTTCCGGCCGATGTTGGGTTCGTGCTGAAGGGACGTGAGTGACGAGAACACTTGGCGGGATGGCCGAGGTCTTACTCTTCATTCCGCGTTTTGCTCTCGCGATGTCGAAGTGACTGAAACAGCCACATCCCCAGCGCACTCAGTGCAAATGAGGCGATGACGATTGCGCCAATCAGCATGATCGACCAGAATCTGGCCTGTTCAGGAGAGTCCGCTTGGAGTCGGTCGAGTCCGAATAACGAGTACCGATTCTGGACTGTCACGACACAACCCGCGAGACACGGTGTCGCCAGAACACTCAGCAAGAGCAATCGAAATCTGGAATGCATCGCAACCTCCTCTCCCACCAACATCGGCTTCGTGCTCAAGGTGGCCAAGTGACTTCAGGGCAATTCGAATTCAATCACAAGGCTAACTGCGGGTGGCACCGAGCTTCTCAATTTTGAGGCTTGAGCCAGCGTTGACTTCAAACAGTGTCGGTGCGGCGGTTTCGGATTGTTTGAGCAGATCAGGCCAGACTTTGAAGAACTTCCAAGTTTGCTCGTAGATGTTCATCTTGGACCACAGACTGGAGAACGCGAAGAACGTGAGGTTGGCGTTTGTGAGGGCAGCCTTCTCGTTCGAGCGTTTCAGAATGTGATGATCAAAACTCAGGACGGTCCAAGGCGGAGAGTCTGTACCAATGGTGGTGATCCAGTCCACGTCGCTCGTCTTTGGCTCAAAGCGTGGATCGTCGCTGAAATGTCGAATCATCAACCTCGGTTCAAGACACGCCAGCATGTGTGCGACGCGGAGGGGGCAACAGCGATCCAAGAAGAATCTCATGCTGCAGCTCGTGCTTGAAACTGCTGCTCGAAGTGGACTGCGGCTGCGACTTGGGCAACTGTGGTCCCATGCCAGTCGGCCACACATTCGGCATCGCGGCCATTCGCCTTGTAGGCCGCCGCCAAGAGTGACGTTGGCAGACAAGCCGTATCAACGACCGGTCTGCCAAAATGGAGTTTTGGATTCAATACGACGTGCGGTGCGACGCGCCATTGCAAGGCCATTCCAGTGACATCGTCGTAGTCCAAGGTCTTCAAAAATGGTTTGATGATCTGAGGAAACACCCTTTGTCCCACCAAGACTTCGGTGATTTCTTCGCGTCCGGCGTCGCTCAGGCCGATTGAAAAAACACTCCTGCCGTCCGTTTGCAATTCGACACGGCAGAAGGGGTGTTCGACGTGATAGCGAAGTTTCAACGACTGGTAGACCTTTCGTAGTGTGGACATTGTGACTCCATGTTCACGAAGCTGACCCGCTACAAAAACATCAACCAAGTCATAGAAACTGATCGCGGTGTCTCGTCCCGAGGTTGGAAAGTCGCTTTCGAGAAGGGACGGACTGCCTGTCGATTTTCCGCGAAACCATTCGCGCACTCTGGCTGGTCGCAGCTTGGTAAATCGAGCTGCTTCTGCAAAGTTGTAATTGCCGATGCCCAAGGCGGAGATCATGAATGGAATCTTCTACAACGAGTGGAAAAAATGAGCCGCGCTGCCAAGCCTGCGGCCAGTTCCGTGGGGTGCAAGTTCAACTCGTCGCAACGCTCGGATCGGGTTGATCTTAGCCATAGCGACTCAAATCGGGAGCGTTGTACCCATTCAACACGAAGTCGCAATGTCCTTGATAGGAATGGAATACACGGCTGTTTTCTACGGTCGAAGTGGTTGAATTGCTAGCCGGTCTTCGATCAACAACTCCACCGCCTCCTCGACCCAGCCGCTGTTCCAGACGTGCTTGAGTTTTGGGCCGTCGCGATAGAGGTGCGGGACGTTCCATTCCTCGAGTTGCTTGTGAGCGGTCTCGTGGTGCGAGCGGAAGTTGTCGTAGCCGGTGAGGACGAAGCGCGGGGAGTTGCCTTTCAACTCGGGGGACTTCTGAATGGCGGGCAGCACTCGGTGAAGCTCGAAGTGTTCCTGTGTACCGAAGACTTGAGCGGCTCCGTAGAGATCGAAGCGGGGCATGACGAGCGGGGCGTCCCACGCGGCGGCTCGGCCGAACAGATCGGGGTGTCGGGCAAGCAGGCTCCATGCGCCCCAACCTGATTTGCTGAAGCCGAGCAGCCAGCGAGACTCTTTGGTTGCAGTCGTATGAGGAACGCCTCGTCCGTCCGCATCCAAGCTCGTACTGTCAGACGAGGCGTCCCTCCCACGTCTTTCAACGAGTTGATAAGTGCGGTCGATGAATGGAACGACGATCTTCACGAAGTATGTTTCCTGCCGAATCGCCTTGTCCGTCGGATGGTCCGCGTACCACGGCAGGTGGGCGAACGTCGGGGCCACGCAGATCAAGCCGAATTTGTTGTGCAGGTCGCAGCGCTTCACCTCGGCGAGTCCGTCGCCGTATTTCGATTCGCGACCCGCTTCGACCGGCAGCACGTACAAGACGCGACGCGGCTGGGTCGCGTCGAGCCGGTCTTTCAGTGCGAACTTGTCAGGCACAAGAATTCGAATCTCGGTTGGCTTCGCTTGGTACTCGGACTCGACGATGTGAGTGATCCAACCGTCGGGCGACTTTTCACCGGGGGAGATGGTCGCCTCCTCGGCCCGCGCGACGCACGTCGCTGCGATCAAAAACACAATCAGCAGCGCAAGTGACACGCCTAGGCACCCACCTTGCGGCGCGACGATGCCGCGCTGCTTGGCCAGTGTTTCAACGAAGTCTTTCGCCTCCTTGAGCTCGCAGCGATGCTGTTCGCGATACCGTTTGATCGCCTCGATTTTGCGGCCGGCTTGAAGCAAACCGAGTAGTTCACCTTCAGCCTCGGCACTCAGTTCGTTCGGTTCGAGATGCTCGCTGCAGGCGATCGCTTCCACCGCCTGCTTCGCTTCAGCCAATCCCAATCCGGTTGCCTCGCGCAGCAACTTGATCGCCTCGATCTTCTGACCGTCGGCGACGAGGTGTTTCACACGCTGTGCCAACGCGGGATTGGACTGAATTGGCAGGATTATGGAACTGCCGCAGTATTCACATGCGCGAGCAGTCTCGGACGTTGATCGGCCACAGGCGAGACAGGGTTTCATGGTGAGGCACTCGAAGAAGTACTCGGGGGACAGAGTTGATGTTCCTGACAGAAGTCCTGTGTGCAGTGAGGCCCCGGACTCTGGAATCTCGTGAATAATCCGGGGCCTCACGGCACCCGGCTCACCTTGTTTTGACTTTTGTCGGAAACGTCAGAGTTGAAATGTCGGGAGACGCGAGTCGGAGTATGAGCGAAGTCGGCTCGCGCGTGCTGCTTCCTGATCTTGTCGTGTTTGGCGTGTTTTACTAGGTTCCCGACCCAACTCCCCTTTTTCAATTTGTTGATCTGCATGCGGACAGGCCCTCCTCATTCGAGTGGCCTGTGCGGCGCATGGTCGTTTTGATGCGAGCGATCTCTCTGTTCAAGTTTGCTTCCCCCGTTTCGAGTCCATTCATGAATCGCTGTGTCCATCCGTTGCTGTGGCTCGGGCTAGGGCTGTGTGCGGCCTCAGGCTGCGCTCTGTCTGCGCCGGGCCGATCCGGCGCAACTGGGCCTGCGATTTCCTTGCGCGACGAGTCCCTGACGGGCAACGCCAAAACGGCGCAAAGCATGACCTCGAACAACGAAGTCGATGTACGGGCGACACGCTCATCGCGAGACAGCACCTCGCGCGGAGTTGTCTCGTTTCGTTCCCCGTTCCGCAGCGAATCGTCGCTCCACAAATCGCCGCTCGCCTCGAACAGTTCACCAGACCAGCCGGTCAATGCGGCTGGTCACTCGCGCCGCGATGACTTGGTAGAGGCGTTGGCACGCGATGAATCACAGGCACTCAGTGAAGCGTCTTCCTCGCGCGAGCAGGAGCCCGGCAAATTCAAGCGGGGCCAGCGCGAGAACACTCTCGCGACACTCTCGCTGGCTGGCCATTCCTCCGATCAAACAACCGATCTTCGTCAGACCGACGTGCAGCAGGAGAACGGCCTCCCCTCTCGAACACATGTCGAGACCCGCCCGACGCGACTTGCCGGTGCGCGCGAGAACAGTGCGAACTCCGTCGAGAATGAGATCGCTGCGGACTTGGCGGGGTCGCTCTCACAAGTCCGCTACGTCGCAATTGAGATCGACAGGTCCGCATTTCAATCGGGGTCAGCCACGGGTGGTGAGCGTTCGATCGAATTGGTTCGAGTCACGGAAGAAGTCCCTGGTCCCGGCACGCTGACGCCGGATCAGGTCGTGGGCAACGGCATCCGCACGGCGA
>JAYTXB010000352.1:0-3157 GCA_043743205.1 Schlesneria sp. | reverse complement strand
CTTTCGAGTTCCCGACTCCACCGAGCCAACCACAGCTTTCCACTTCGTGTTGCCTCAATTTGGCGGCGGTGTGCCGCAGATGACTGGAGGGTACGTCGGTGCTCGTCTCGGAATTTCGACGAACAGCCCGCAGACTAAGGGAGAGGAAGTACTCTCCGAACTGTTGATGCAGATCATTCATGGGGGATCACCCCGATCGACGTGGGAATTCGTTGATGGCGAAGGAGGAACGATCAGCGTCGGTCGCGGGCGGCTGATCGTGCAGCAGGACTATCAGGCTCACTTTCAGATTCGAGAGCTGTTGCAAGCGGTGGAAGAGTTCGTGGTGCGCGGGTCGAATGCCAAGTCGATGCTCGTCGCGCGGCCCGGCTATCCACACGAAGAAGACGCCGCGATCTTCAAGCGGCTGGCTGAGCCGCAGGACATCGATGTCACAGACGCTCCGCTCGATGAGGCACTCAGCGAATTGGCGACGGCCGGGCGCTATCGACTGTGGCTCGACAAGGAAGCGCTGACCGCCGATGGAGTCAATACAGATCAGCCCCTGACGCTGAAGTTGTCCGGGGCAACACTCAACACCGGACTTCGCAGACTGCTCGACCCCTTGGCTCTGACATTTGTGGTTGAAGAGGGAACGCTCGTCGTCACGACGTATGTGAAGGCTGATGAAATGCAGTCCACACGCCTCTGTTTCACCGGCGACATCCCCGAAGCACACACGGCGTCTGACCTACTCACGGCCCTCCAAGAGGCGACCTCTGCGAAATGGGAAGAGACCGATGGCGAAGGGGGCGTGCAGTGGAAGGCCGTTCCCGAGTGGCTTGTCATCCGGCAGACTCAGGCCGGCCATCGGGAGATCGCGGAGTTGTTCGACGATCTTCGTCAGGCTATGGCCGCTCCCCAAGAAGCGGCTGCGCCCGAACTGGAGCTGCGGCTCTATCCCGTCGCCGATGAGAGCGCCATCCCCGACTTGATCCGCTCATTGCCAGACCTCATCTCGAACTGGGATGCCAAGCACGGTTTCATCACGACGCTGGGCCGCAGCCTCGCCATCAAACAACCCGCCCGCGTGCATGACCGACTCGACGAACTCTTCTCGGCCCTCGACCAAGCCCACACGAAATTGAACCCGCCCAAACCGGAACCGAAGCCCAAGGTCGAACCCAAGCCTGCGCCCGCCCCCGTGGCCAAGTAGCAAATGGCGTCTCTGTTCAGACCAATCGCGTTCAGGCTCAGCCACAGACAACATTTACAAAGCGACCCCGTAAACGAGAGCCGACAGCATGAATTCCATCTTCGCGATTCATCCCTACAACCATCAGGGACTCTGGGTCTTCGATGACGAGCGAGTCGGTCTCGTCCAGGAGCCGTTTGTTTCCGGAGCCGACGATGCGATTGATCGGATGGTTGAGCACGTGCCGAACGCTGCCGCTGGGGTGACGATGTTGTTTTCGTCTCAGGCATTTCCCGGCTATCAGCACGACTTCGTCTGGCGTCGAGAAGAGATGAAGGGGAACTGGTATTACAGCCCCGTGTTAGACATAGAGGGTTGGCTTTGCCCGGCATTGTTCAAGTATTTTGAAAAGGCCCCCGAGCGTCTGTTTGTTCAAGTCAAACCAAAGACGACTTAGGTCGGCGCGTCAACAACTGGTCGGGATTTGGTGAGCTTCAGATTGATGCCGCCAGTTGTTGACGCGCCGATCCTTAGCCAAGCGGAATAAAAAAATGTTCCTGTAGGATGGGCACTCTTGCCCGTCCTGACTTGAAGACAGAAATCCGGACGGGCAAGAGTGCCCATCCTACATCGCGTTACGACAATTCCTGCAGTTCGCCTTCGCCGAAGTCAGGCTGATCGTGGCATCGCTGCTGAATCATCAGGCCGTTCTTGCTCCGGCATTCGGTTCGCTCTTCGCATCAGTTGGTTCGAGTGTTCCGTGCCTCGAAGGCTGATTGGGCGGCAGATATACTCCTGCCCACCTTTGAGTTCCGGCGAATGCCGCCGAACGGAATGGGCACGGGTCGGAGACATTTCACGTTTGCGAAGAAGGCAGCACTGCATGGCGACTCAACAACAAACTTTTCACGACAAGCTTCACGCGCTGGCCCGCAATTACTGGTGGTGCTGGCAACCGGAAGTGGTGGCAATCTTCCGTGATCTCGAGCCGGTTCGCTGGCGAGAACTCGATCACAATCCGGTCCTGTTGCTGGACGAGTTCACGCCCGAGGGACTGGAGCAACGGGGGCGTGAAGCAGTGCTGCACTCGCGCGTTAACTATGCCTATCGTCGCTGGCAGGAGTACATGACTTCCCAGCAAACGTGGGGCGACACGCATACCGGTTTGCTCGGACACAATCCCGTCGCGTACTTCTCGGCGGAGTTCGGTATTCACGAATCGTTGCCGAACTACTCGGGCGGACTCGGCGTGTTGGCGGGCGATCATTTGAAGAGTGCTTCCGATTTGGGAGTGCCGCTCGTGGCAGTCGGCCTCTTCTATCAAGAGGGCTATTTCGTTCAGCAGATCGATGCGACGGGCTGGCAGCGCGAGGTCTATCCGTTCGTGCAGAACAAGCGGCTGGCGATCAAGCCCGCGACATTGCCCTCGGGTGAGACCGTGATGGTGCAGGTTGAGACTCGCAACGGCCCGATCCATGCGCAGGTCTGGCAGGCGGACGTGGGCCGCATCAAGTTGTTCCTGCTCGATTGCAACGTCGAACAGAACACGCCCGAAGACCGCAAGCTGACGGCACGGCTCTACGGCGGCGACCAGCGCATCCGCATTCGTCAGGAGCTGGTACTCGGAATTGGTGGGGCGCGCGCGTTGACGGCGATGGGCTATCAGCCGAGCGCGATTCACATGAACGAAGGGCATTCGGCGTTCGCGCCGTTGGAGTTCATTCGCGCTCGCATGGTCGAAGACAATCTCTCGTTCGATGACGCGATGCAGAAGACGGTTTGGCACTGCTGCTTCACCACGCATACGCCTGTTCCGGCTGGACACGACCGGTTTGACTGGGGCTTGTTCGACGAACATCTCGGGCCGATCGCCGATCAGCTCGGGATCGGCGCGGGTGGTCTCGTCGGGCTGGGGCGTGTCGATCCGGCCAATGCCACGGAGTCATTCTGCATGACGGTGCTGGCATTCAAATGCAGTCGCAC
>JAYTXB010000351.1:0-5207 GCA_043743205.1 Schlesneria sp. | reverse complement strand
GGACCACGCACCGCCTCACGCAACTCTTCGCTGGTGATGATGGCTCGTCGAGGCACACCACTCACCGCATCAATGCCGCGCACTTCGCCCGTTCGTTCCCCATCGAGCGGGTACGCGCAGCCGATCCGCATTTTGAGTTGCTCGGCCGTCTGATCGCCGATCCGCAGCGAGAAGTTGTGACGGAGGTATTCGATGATCGCCTGATCGAATTCGTCCCCCGCAATTCGGAGCGACTTCCCCGCGACGATCTCGGTCAGACTGAGCACTGCCACTTCGGTCGTGCCGCCGCCAATCTCACAGATCAAACTGGCCAGCGGCTCGGCAATCGGCAATCCCGCTCCAATCCCCGCCGCTTTCGATTCGGTGACGAGATAGACGCGACCCGCCCCCGCCCGCTCGGCACTATTGAAGACGGCCCGTTTCTCGACATTCGTGATGCCACCCGAAACGGCCATGACCACGTTCGGTCGAATGCCCGGCGTCGTGCGCGCGGCCTTGCGAATGAAGTAACGTAGCATCGACTCACACAACTCGAAGTCGGTGATCGCGCCATCCTGAATCGGCTTGACGGTCGTGATCGAATCGGGCGTGCGGCCGAGCATTTGTCGAGCCAGTTTTCCGACCGCAGTCCCGCGCCCCAGCACGCGCCGCGTCCCTTTTTGCAGAGCCACGACCGACGGTTCGTCCAGCACGACCCCTTCACCTTGAACGGCGATCAGCGTGTTGGCTGTCCCCAAGTCGATGGCCAAGTCTGGGCTGAGCCAGCTTTTCAGGCGATGGAACATCCGTGCATCCGCCGAGCGATAAAGAACCTGTCTGCACGGCTCTCTCCCCCAAGGGGCGGCTCGCGCGGGCGGGGTTGTAGTTCTTACATCGACTTCGGACAAGACGGGGTTGCGCGGCTGGTGCCCTGCCAAAACGCAGTGTTCATTCACGAGCAAGCAGGATGAAATGGCGGCTCTTCACGATGCCGTCTGAGAACCGAAGAGGAGACCTGCGGTCGGGCGTTTCGGCGGGGTCGGGAGACCCGTGCCGAGCACTTCGCACGCTCACAAAAGCCACAAGGCGGGTTGCCCCGCCTTGTGGAATTCGTTTTGAACAGGATCGATCTACGCCCGAGATAGAACTCGTCCCACCCCCGCTTCCGAAATGTGAATTGAGGAAGCAGCGAACCGTTGTGGACACCAACCTAGGGTTAGACACCCATCTTGCGACGCTTGGCTTTGCGAGCCTTTGAGCTGGCGGGGCGCTTGCCGTGGTTGGCTTTGTTGACTTTACGTGTGTTCTTGGCCATGACGAAATCATCTCCACTTTCAAATGAACCGCCCCACAGGCTGGGGACGAAGGGGCGAGAGAATAGCAACCGACCACACCTCTGAGAAGCGACGCTCTGCGCTTGCCGAGAAACTTGGCGAGAATTCGGCTTTCCAGCGGAACAGCCGAATCTGTCAATTGCCGGTTGCCGCAGCAGGCAGGCCGAGTGAGAATCTGCCGCGAACCAGCGCTAGACCAACTCGGAATGCGGAGCTGGCTTTGGCGATGCGCCTGTTCAATCGCAAATGCGCCAGTGAACGAATTGGAACCGACTGTTGCGAGGCAGAAAGCGTGCGTCGTCGATGACTCATCAGAGTTTGGTATCAAACAGATTGCGGTGGTTCACGACGGCGCAGCAGACGGCACGGTGTCTGTTCGTTGCCAGCCTGATGATGATCTTTGAGGGCATGCGGCTGGTGCCATTGAATGCGGCGGAGCGAGAAGCTGTTGCCCGCTCGAGTACTGCCGCCGCGAGCGATGCAGGAGGCTTGGGACTTCCTGTGGATCGTGACGTGGAGCAGTGGCTGCTGGCGGCGCGAGGCCACTTGGAACGGGGCGAGTCTGCATTGGCGGCCGTACTGCTCGCTCGAGTACTCAGTGCAGAAGAGGACTCGTTCGTCTGGCAGAACTCGCGGATGGTGATCGCCAGGGATGAAGCGTGGCAGTTATCGAGACGGCTCTCTGACGAAGCGCGATCACAACTTGAATCCGATCTGGATCGTGTCGGCTCGGATGCGTGGACGATTGCGCAGGAGAGTCCGTTACGCGATGAACTCGCGACGCTGGCTGCTCGTCACCGATTCTCACGGCCGGGACTCGACGCCCTCCGGTGGCTGGCTGCGCAGCAGCGCGACCTCGGTCAGCACGAGTTGGCAGCGGCAGCACTCGGTCGCGTTTCGGAACACGTTCGAGCGACGACCACACAGCGCACCGTAGCGCGATTGGTGCGCATCGAATGCCTCAGCGCGGCGGGGCGAATCGAAGCGGCGGTTCGTGCGTGCGACATGGCGATTCGAGAGGAAGCCGCCGTGACTCCCGAGCGACCGGTAACGATCACGATCTCAGGTCGCAACATCGTTCCGCGCGATTGGCTCGCGGCGCGACGGCCCGTTTTGATTGAGGCCGCGCGTCAGGCCACGCTTGCTCAAACCGCATTACTGTTCACGAACCCACTTTCCTCGCACCCGGCGTCCCTGATGGCCGGTCCAGATTTGGCTCCGTCTCCGCACATGCACTGGTCACGGCTGACACCACTCCCGACGGGTCTCTCGAATCGGAATGTCGATGAACGACGCGACGCACGTTATCCGGGAATTGTGTCCTCACTGGCCCTGCGACCGTTAGTAATCGGATCGGTGGTGATTGCGCGCACGATGGACCAACTCGTCGGGCTGGACCTCGACTCGGGAGCCACTCTCTGGACGAAGCCGCACGCCGAGTACGCGGCACTGGTCGATGGCACGATCAATCTCGACAACCAGGGGACCCAGAATCAGGTTGTCGAACTCTGGCATCAGCGGGTTGAAGCCGATTCGATTTTCGGTTCGCTGACCAGCGACGGTCACATGGTCGTCGCGGTGATGGAACCTGATCGAAAGCAGAGCGGACCCAGCCGTCCAGCTGCGTTCAATGGACAGCCGAATAGCTCGCCGTCGGATGACTCAGACTGGAATCGACTCGTGGCCTTCGAGCTCACGACGGGCGAGCTGTGCTGGCAGATCGGTGGTCGGGCGACAGGGGCCGCCGATGTCTACGGCGGGTGGAGGTTTCTCGGGCCGCCACTGGCCGTGGCTGATTTGTGGTTCAGCATCGCGCGACGCAAGGAAGAGTTGAACCTATTGGCCATCGACAGTGCGACGGGGCATTTGCGCTGGTCGATCGAACTCGGCGTTTTGCCGGTTCACCTGACCGAGAGTGCCTTTCAACGCCGCGTCGCGCGGCCGATCAGTTTGGTCGATGGCCGGTTGATCTGCCCTACGGCGAGCGGTGCGTTGATCGCCGTCGATCCTTTCACACGTGGCATCGCTTGGGCCGCGCGCTATCCGGTGAAAGAGATTGAACAGACGCAGCGTCCCGTGAATGGAGTCGGCTCCGGCGCGGCGGTCGATGCGTGGTGGAACGAATGGCGGGAGGTCACCTGCTGCACGGAAGAAGTGACTGGAATGAGCCGCTTTGAGTCGAAACTTGGTGATCCGCGTGCGCTCAAACCGAGTGACTTCGACGAAACACGTTGGTCGCACCTGGCGGTCCTCGCGTCGCCCGAATCCGAGGCACTGCATGGGATCGACGTGGAGACGGGTCGTATTTTGTGGAGCGTCTCTCGGAGTGGCGCCATTCATCTGGCGGGCCTCTGTGCAGGACAGGCGATCGTCGTCGAACCGCTGGCGGTGCGCGCTCACGATCTGCGCACCGGCGCGGTGCGCTGGCGGTGCGAAACGGGAGAAATCTCCGGCTGCGGAACCGTGCTGGGTACGACGTTTTATCAACCGCGACGCTCCGGTGGCGTGGTGGTCATTAATGGGCAAAACGGCTCGAAGCGTGAGGGCTTCGTTGACGAAGCGGCTCCGCTGGGAATGCTCATACCGTATCCCGGAGGTTGGTTGACTCAGACTACTTCGGCCCTGTGCCGAATCCCGTGGCTCGCGGTCTCGCGCTCGGCCGCACTTGCCAAATGGAGCGCCGATCCGCAGGTGGAATCAGCCGCGCTCGACCTCGCGCGGCTCGATCTGCACGCCAATCAACCGTCGGAGGCGCGCAGTCGATTACTGAATCTCGAAACGCCGACTGCCAAGTCGTTGCATCGAGAAGCGTTGCTCGCCATGTTGCGACCCGCTGGCAAGTCGCGCGACGCCTTGAATTCATCGGACTCGCGCGAGACCCCATCAGTGGAGGCTGCAACAGCGAAGTTTGCGGTACTCGATCGCGGTGTGCTGAAGGCGGAACTGCTGGGACTTTGTGAATCAGCCGACGACCAACTCGTGGCGCTGCATGCTCTCGGTGAAGCCGCCGCGCAGCAGGGTGATCTTGCCGGAGCCATGCTGTTCTACTTGGATGGTCTCGATCTGTTGGATGCCACCGCACGCCGGTCGATCGGCGACTGGTCCGCTGACATCGCGGCCACGCGGTTCGTCCGGCGCGACCGCGCGTTTGTCGGTGCGATTGAACGACTCCTCAACCAGGCCGAATGGCTCCGCGAGCAGGCTCGTGCCGCAGGTGATCTCGCCCACGATGTCGCGTCTGTCGAACCCGCTTCCACGACTGCGACGCGCTTCACGGATGCCGGTCGGCCGCTGGAACAACTGCTCGCCGCACGTTTACTCGCCGCGAGGCAAAACACGGATCCGTTTGCTGTGCAACGATTGGTTGATCGCTTGTTGCCGCTGGCGTGGGGCCAACAGACGTTGCTGGCCGAATCGACAGCCGTCCGCTATGCGCGGACGCTCAAGAAGACCGAACCGGCCCTGCTGACGGTCAGTCTGTCACGCGACGAGCGACTGGCAGCGACCGCGTCCCTCCAGTTGGCGGAGTTGTTCAAAAAATCAGGCTGGCCGGTTGAGGCCGCTGCGATCGAGCGTCGAGTATCGATCGAACGCTCGAACATTTCGCTTAGTCCCCTTCCGGCTGGAGTTGCCAATTTGCCTCGCGATCCAGCGGAAGCCGAACGTCGCACGCGACTGCTGGCAGCCCCCGTTGATCCCTGGCCCAACGTCTTGCCCCAGGTCGAAGTTGTAGGGAGGTCTCCCAACGAAGACGTCCATTTCCTCCACGTCGCGGTCGATGCTGCGCCGGGCAGTTTGCTCGATCGACTGGACGTTTCGATCGACCGGCAGGGGCGGATCGTCCGCTTTGCCGGTGAAGAGCACTCGGGAAAATGGACCGTCACGCTGGTTGGT
>JAYTXB010000350.1:0-7577 GCA_043743205.1 Schlesneria sp. | reverse complement strand
GCCAAACCGAGGCTGCTCGAAGTGACACGCGACGGCAAGATCGCGGTCGAAGTCGCGCTGCAGGCTCAGACGAAGGATCATCACCTGCAAACGCGGATGGCTCGCAAGTTGAAGAATGGGAACTACCTCGTCCCTCAACTTCTCGACAAGGTGGTGCGCGAATACCAGCCCGACGGCAAAGTCGTTTGGGAAGTCGCCACGCCTCACTGGCCCTTCACCGCCATCCGATTGGACGATGGCAACACGCTCATCAACTGCACGATCGGCAATCTGAGTATCGAAGTCGATGCGGAGGGCAAGACCGTCTGGCAGGTCTCGAACGACGATTTCCCGTCGAAACCGTTTGACGACGCCTGCGGTGCGCAGCGGCTTCCCAACGGCAACACGGTCATCACGGCCTATCACACGGGACCGGGCAAAGTCCGCCTGTTTGAAGTCACACGCGACAAGCAGATCGTCTGGACCCACGTCAGCGACCGCAAACCGGGCATCCACCACTTCCAGATAATCGACACGAACGGCAAGCCGGTCGAAGGCCGTCCACTGCGGTGAAGTCGCCGGGTCTCACTTAGGATGTTCGTTTACTGAGCAAAACAAAGCGGCTCCGCCGCGAACCAACGCTCCGTCGAGCCGGAGCACTCCCAAAGCCAGAGACTTCCCCGATCGAGTTGCACCGCACATGCACCACGTGAAGACATCGCAAAGTCGAGGTTGGGCAGGTGTGGCTCGAGGCGACATCACGCCGCCGGTCGGTATCTATCACCGGATGTGGGGTGCGGCCACGCACGAGCGTTCAACCGGAGTCCATCGGCCACTCACGGCGACGGTGTTGTTGCTGCGAGATTCTCAGAATACCGAGGCCACTCAGCGCGTGGTCGTGGCCGTCGATCATTGCCTGTTGTGGTCTGGCGAGATGAACCGACTGCTCGATGCCGTGAGTTCCTCGACCGGTGTCGAGCGTGCGGCATTGACGGTCTTCTTCTCACACACGCACGGTGCCGGACTGATGGGCCTCGAACGACGAGGCCTTCCCGGTGGCGAGTTGATTCCGCCCTATCTGGACTTGTTGGCCGTCACGATTGCGCAGTTGATCGAACGTGCGCGACACGGCTTGGTCCGCGCGAGTCTCGTCTACGGACAGGGCCGTTGCGATCTGGCGGCTCATCGCGACACTTTCGATGATGCACGCGGTTATGCGGTCTGTGGCTTTCACCCTGTGGGACCGACCGATGACACCGTCCTCGTCGCACGCGTCACGGCCGACTCGGGTGAGCCGCTCGCCACGCTGGTCAACTACGCTTGCCATCCCACGACGCTCGCCTGGGAGAACACACTCATTAGTCCCGACTACATCGGGGCCATGCGCGAGGTTGTTGAGACCGCGACAGCGTCCCCGTGCTTCTTCATTCAAGGAGCTTCGGGAGACATTGGCCCGCGTGAAGGGTTCGTTGGTGATGTGGCCGTGGCCGATCGCAACGGCAGGCAACTCGGCTACGCAGCACTGTCAGCTCTCGAAGCCTTGCCGCGCGCGAATCAAGAGTTTGAGTACGCAGGTCCAGTCGTCTCCGGTGCGACGTTGGGGGTGTGGAGGTACGCCACGATGTCGGACTCGCGCGTTGTCGAGACGGAACAGTGGTGCGTGCGGCGAGTCCTCGTG
This sequence comes from Schlesneria sp., assembly GCA_043743205.1. GTDB lineage: Bacteria > Planctomycetota > Planctomycetia > Planctomycetales > Planctomycetaceae > Schlesneria. The sequence goes on along the minus strand of JAYTXB010000350.1, from coordinate 5,920 downwards.
CCGCTCCGTTACCGCGCGGACTTGCCACAGCGCGCAGAGGTCGAGCAGGAGTTGGCTCGTGCCCGTACCAACGAAGCGATCGCGATTGCAGACGGAGACGCGACGCGCATTCGAGACGCGCACGCACTCGTCGAACGTGTGACACGCAGGCTCACGCGCGTCGCGCACCTTCCGACCGGCGAGGCGTATCCGTTCGAGTTAGTCCTCTGGCGGATGGGCGATGCCGTGTGGCTCGCCCTCGACGGCGAGCATTACAACGTCCTGCAACGGACACTGCGGGAACAGTTCCCCGAAGTGACGCTGGTCATCGGGACGTTGGCCAATGGCTCGAACGTCTGGTACTTGCCCGATGCCGCTTCGTTCGGAAAGGGGCTGTATCAGGAAGAGGTCTCGATCCTCGCACAGGGTTCGTTGGAACTCGTGATGGCGGCGGCGGCCACTGCAATTCGAGAGCTGACGACGGCCTAGCAGCCTGTCTTGGTAATCCGAATCCCAACAGCAACAGCATCTGCTGTTGCTATCGCTCGTCGCGGCGGTTTTGTGTTGTGCGCGGGGTTTGGTTGGTCGAGCGGCAGAGCCTCCGCATCCAAATTGAGTGGCGTCATTCTTGTGCAAGCCACTCTCAGACCCGCCAGCCTCGGCCGTCTTACACGGCTCGACTTCGCCTCGAACGTATGGAGCCGAATTTCACGCGAGGCTCGATCGCGTCTGTCCGGCAATCGGATGCCGCATGGCGGCCCAAACTGGAATCCCTACGACATCGAACTGAGGCTGGAAAGCTACGCCATTCCGTGGTGACCGCTTCTAAGCAACGCGGCATCGCCATCCGGTACTTCGGCATCAACCCGCTCACTTCAACGAGAAGTCAGAGATGCTAACCTCGCCCTCGATGTGCCCCAGACGCTGCCTTGTGCGTCCAGCTCGTGCGCGGCAGGAGGTGGAAAGAATGATCGTCGTTCCTCCGCATGGCCTCTTGTGAATTCATCACTCAGACAACCCAAGAGATCTCTGGACGACCGCAGGCTTTCGATGGGCTGGTCAACCCTCCGTGTGACACCGAACGCTCATCCCTCTTGTGCCAAGGCACCGGATGCCCAAAGCAGCATCCGGGTCAACTTTTGGGAAAACCCTTTTTTGATGCCCGTTCACAATTCTGTGGAATGTCCATTGCTCTCTCTCTCTCTCTCTCTCTTAATGTCACCAGCGTGAGAGGACACCTCTCGTCACGATTGTTTTTTCGGATAATGTCAGGAGTGGAAGCATGAAGTGTCAACGCAATTGCAGTGGTTGGAGCCAGTCAGCGCGGTGTATTTTAATCGCCTTGGTGGCAGCGGGCGGACTACTGAATAGTGCAGCACCTGCTATGGCAGTTTCGACAAACTCGTATGCCTTTGGGCCACAGGTTACGAGTCCCGAGGGACGAGTGAAAGACTGGTACATGGATAGCGGCTATTTCTATGGAACCGCAGCGTACTCAAGGCCGAATGTCGCAACTGGGGACTCGGCACCGATGACCGCTCAGTATACGACTTTCACAACTTACAATTACGTTTGGAGTACCCAGCCGTTTTACACGTACTCTCGACACGAGCAGCTCTATATCGTTGACCCATATTGTATGGGGCACACTGGGGAAGCTCGGTCGAGCGTCATTTATTTTTGGGGGCCAAGTACGCTAACTCCTTGAGTTGTCGATCCGGCTTGCTTGAGAACTGTGAGGGTGGCAATGCGCAGGCAGGAAGATTTGCGGTCACGACGATGCGGCCTGACTCTGATTGAAATGATCGTCGTGATCGCCGTTATCGGCCTGCTCGTGTCACTGGTTGCAAATGGTGTGATGTCCGCTCGTGAGACAGCACGCCGAATGCAATGTAGTTCTCATCTCAAGCAAATCGGGTTGGCGGTTCATGAGTACCACTCCATGCACAATGTCCTGCCGTGCTCGGGGGTATTGGGTCTGCGATATCTTTCGATGCTGCTGGACGGGCGTCCCGGAAACTGGAACGTGGCCGGGACGCCTGATCCGTGCATGTTGGGGCCATGTCCGGAAGCCGGAGAATGGGCACGACCCCGCGTTTATCTTTGTCCGTCTGACCCGATAGTGCATCGAACCAAGCGTTCGGTGTCGTATGTGTTTTCAGCCGGTACCGTTCGTTTGCCGGGAGGTCGTTCGGGGGTCAGTGACGGTGTCGGATACGGTGACTCCGACCCCGCCTCCGTGATCTCCCTGCGCGATGTTCTGGATGGTACGTCGAATACCGCCTGTGCGAGCGAACAATTGATTAGTTTAATAAGCGCTGCAGTGTCGGATGATGAGATTCGGAATGCGATTAACGGTTCGTTAGCAGAGTCCAATCCTCTGCGACACATCTGGATATTGTCGGCGACATTCAATTTGCCACGGGAACTGCCCCAGCTCTTTCAGGCGTGTGATGTCGTGTTAGTGGACGTGACACCGCATCTGGCCGGGAATCCGTTCAACTTTCGAAACAGCGCCTACGACCACGTACGCACCCCGAATGCACGGGCGTGTTCCACCACCACGTCAGGACCATCGTCTTTGACAGGTTCGATTACCCCTCCCACGAGTCTCCACCGGGGTGGGGTGAATCTCTTGCTCTGCGATGGATCGGTGAGGTTTGTGAGCAACTCCATCGATCTCAGAGTATGGCAGGCGATTGGCACGCGGAATGGTAGTGAGGTCGTTTCTGAGTATTAGCGAGACGCACGATGATTGGGCGCATGTTAGACATGATCCGCGACGGGTGGGGCAAGATCGCCGTTCGTTGGATTGGCGCACTGTTCGCAATCTGTTTCATTGCCGTATGTGTTGTGTTCTGGTGGACGGCACCGGAATACCTGCCTGGCACGGTCACGTTCACGGACGCCGCAGTCGATGGCGTGCCCGTAGAATCGTCGATATTCCGTGTGCGCGCCGGCCAGAATTTCACATTCACTTGCAAGGGCAATCCGATCAGTCAGAAATTCATTGTTGTCGATTCCGCCGGAGCAGCGTATGGAGCGATTGATCCGAGCCTACCGCGTCCTCAGGCCGCCAGTGATCGGTTCGACCCAACGTTTCTCATTTGCTTTGCGAGTTCGTTGAGATTGGGACGGCCATCCAGTTTCTTGGTGGCTCCGAGCATCAAAACGGATTCAACCGGGGACAGTCTCGAACTGCGTCGGTTTCTGCGTGCCCCGTCAACACCCGGGCAATATGAGTTTCAAATACTTTGGGCATACGATCCTGAAGGATGGGTTCAAACGGGACCGAATTCGTATCGACAGAAGCTTCCCAAGAACTATTCGATCTTGTGGCGGCAGCGCGTCATCGTGGAACCGCGAACGTAGGCAGATTGTAGTGGCATTGAACCCAGTTGGCGCAGTCATGTAGGTCAGGCCGTGCCTGTCTCTTCGACGCTCAATCATCCGACTGTCGTGGCTCCGACTGTCAATCGTCAGGCACAGTCTGGCCTACCGAACGGACTCTGATTCCAATGTCGGCTTGACGGTGCCGCAGTGTTCGCAGGCGGGGAGCAGGGAATGGCGGATGCCGTGGCAGGTGGGGCATTCTTCAAACAGGGAGGTGCCGCAGAGAGGGCAGGTGTACGGCTCATCCGGTCCGAGCGGCATGCTGGCTGCGAGTTGTTGGCGGCGGATGCTGCGGCGGGTCCATGACAGATATTTGAGCGGACCGCGACGGATTGGGAACTCGCAGATCGGGCAGAAGAAACTTTCGTAGGCCTCGCGATATTGTTTCAGCAGCCAGTCCTGAGCGGGCCGCGCCATCCGTCGCAGCAGCGAGACCAGAATCCAACTCACGACGCCCATTGCCGCCGCCATCCAGAGATACTTGAAGTACTCCATCGGGAAGTACTCGTGCAGGATGACGATGACCTTCGCCAGCACCGCGATCCCACCGGCATAGACGAGCGGACCGTACAACCCGCCGCGATACTTCACGAACGCCCACAGCGCGGCCAGCATCAACGGCAGGAAGACCGCTAGTTTGGTGAGACCCACGAGCAACGTATGCCGCCGGAGGGCCGCGTCGTACTTGGCTTGCGCCGGGAGACGCGCCGTCGCCAGTTGGCCGTTGAGTCGCTGCACGTCCTGATCGGCCGCCTGCTGGTCGGACTGCAACTGGAACAACTGCGCGTTCAGTTCCTGATCCTGTTTCTGATTGGAGAGGAACAACGTCTGAGCCTCGGCCAGCGCCTGCTGTTCCTCGGGCAACGGCTTGACTCCTTTCTCCAGACTCAGCCGCTGCAAGCTTTGCAACTGGTTGAGCGTCGTCTGCGAACTGGTCGTGCTGTTTCGCAGGAGTTGTTGTCGCTTCTCCGCCACCGACGCCTGCCGCTGTGCAGCCTGCACGCGCCGCTGAGCCTCGTCGAGATCGGTCAACAGCTTCGGATCGACGACTTCTTTTTCAAACGGTTCATACGCGGGAGCCGGCCAACTGCCGATGTCATCCAGCAGAAAGCCCAGGCTCCAATAAGCGAGTGCGGTCAACACGACCGCGAAGAACCGAACCAGAAACCGATGAAACCAGGGACCGGTGTTATTTGGTGAGACTGCCATACCAGCATCTCCGTGGAGAAAGGGAATCCGACAGGGTGGCGCTCCGGCTCTGCGAAAGCCCCCGATTTTTGACGTGACACTCCGGGGCTTACTTGAAGCGAGGAGCCCCCGCCACTCAGATGTCTCGACCGGCGCGCTGCGCGACAAGCCATCCACTTCAAAACTCGCCCGCGTACCGATCACAACAACAGTAACTTGGGCACCGACAGACGATCGACTTGAACTCAGGCTCCACAACCGGCAGTGCCATTCGAGTCTATTTCCCTTCAAGGCAGAAAACGGACGGCCTGAAAGGCGGACTTGCGATTTTCAACGGGCTGCTATGCGCGGGCTTGCCTATGCTTCAACGCCGCTTCGATGAAGCCGTAAAACAGCGGGTGCGGCAGGTTTGGTTTGGATTTGAACTCGGGGTGGAACTGTACGGCCACGAACCACGGATGCTGGGGAAGTTCGATCATTTCGACGAGCTTTCCATCCGGGCTGACGCCCGACAGACCGAGGCCCGCTTCGAGGAAACGACCGCGATAGGCGGGGTTGAACTCGTACCGGTGACGATGGCGTTCCGAGACTTCCTTCTGACCGTAGACCTTCGCGGCGAGAGAGCCTTCCGCCAAGACGCAGGGTTGCGCGCCGAGTCGCATCGTGGCTCCCTTCTCTCTCACCGTGTGCTGATCCTCCAGTAGACAGATCACCGGATGATCGGTCGCGGTTTCAAACTCGGTGCTGTTGGCAGTTGCTAGCCCGAGGATGTGTCGAGCGTACTCAATCACCGCGACCTGCATCCCGAGGCAGATGCCGAAGAAGGGGAGATTCGCTTCGCGAGCGAATCGCACCGCTTGAATCTTGCCTTCGATCCCTCGGTGTCCGAACCCACCGGGAACCAGCAGGCCGTCGATCCCGGCAAGTGCGGATGCGGCATCCACGCTTTCGAGTTGTTCGGCTTCGATCCGCTTGACGATGACACGTGTGGAGTGAGCGATCCCGGCGTGATCGAGGGCCTCATAAATCGACTTGTACGCATCGCGATGTTCGATGTACTTGCCGACAACGGCGATGTTCACTTCGTGCTGCGGGTTCTTGATGCGGCGAACCAGTTCTTCCCAATCGTCCATCTTCGACGTACCCGCTGGCAGGCCGAGTCGTTCGATGATGAACTTGTCCAGCCCGTACTCCACCAGTCCGCAGGGAACTTCGTAAATCGAGTACTGCTTGTCCTGCTCCTCAATCACCGCGTGCTTTTCGAGATTACAGAAGAGGGCGATCTTCTCGATGTCTTCACGAGCAATTGGTCGTTCTGTACGGACGATCAAGACATCGGGCTGAATGCCGATCTGACGCA
>JAYTXB010000349.1:0-9010 GCA_043743205.1 Schlesneria sp. | reverse complement strand
ATTCGAGTCGGAACAGACCCTCGATCAAGTAGTCGTACGCCTGCTTCGGACCGACGTAGCCCACGATTCCACACATCGTTGCGGACTCCTGTTGAGGAACAAAACTGAATCGCCCGCACCGAAGTGCGAGCTGAGTCGTGAAGGGATATTGCGACGATCGACACCGTTCGAGGGAGCGTTCACACAAAATGGCAAACGAACTCGTTCGAGAAACGTGCGCGATGTCGGCTGCGCGCGGCGGGCTATATCAGAGACTCGGCAATTCAGTCAACGCGAAGTTGCTTCGACATCAGGCAAAACCAAGTCCGTTGTTTCTGGGCACACCCAACGTGGAGACTCACGGGAGATGTCGATGCAACCGCCGTCTGCGTAGACACCAGCCGGGTCGCACAGGCGCTCCATTCTCGCGAGGATTTCCTCGACTTCTAGGGGATTTTGGAGTGACGCCTGCACTCGTCCTTCGACGATGGTCTCGTTGATGCGTAGCTCGCCTTGCGCATCGCGGAATGTGGCATGTCGCCAGTGAAACATTTCGAGGCACTTGGTGGTGAGTGTGAACTCGCGACCACGTTTCCAGAAGTTGGAGAATCGGCAGTTTCCCAGATAGAACACCCACGAACCTTCGTACCCCGAAGCATCGGAGGAATGACTGTCGGGGTTGCGGAACCACGTGCGGTCTCCTGGAACGAAGTACCGCCGAGGCAACGGCTCCGCTCGCGATCCATGTTCTCGGCAGAAGACGCGATGAAACTCCCCCGACCTGACCGCTCTCAATTCCGACTGCCGTTGAAGCCGTTCGAGCAATTCTGGATTCACCATTTCCGCCTCCTGCGCGACCGCCAGCGCAATGACATACTCCGTCGCGCGGTAACACGAGAACGAATACAACGTTCCGCTACTATCAGGCTGCGTGGCCTTTTTTAACGCCGCGATCAGTGGCTTGCCGGGGCGAATGATGAAGCCTTGATCCTCATCGTAGTCCCAATCCTCGACCGGTCGCTCGGCGGAACTCGTTGCAAATGACAACGCCGTCTGGCGAGCCGCCTCGACAATCCTCTCCCTAATTCGCACGGCGGCGACCAACTCGTCACCGCTCGGGAACTCAAACGCAATCGGACAAGCGAGCATGGACAATAATATTTCCCGCTCTAAGTCCTCTGGGTTGTTCACGGGATCGAGTTGCAACCGCTCACACAATTGTGTCGTATCGCAATTCGGTGTCCATTCCTTGGCAAACTCCTCCCGCAATTGAAACTCAACTCGCAGCGGGGAGTCCGTTGACCAAACTGTGCATTGAACGGAGTCCTCCAGTTTCAACTCTGCCATTCGTTTCAAGAATCTCTGCTGCGTCGCCTCAAGCCCTGTATTTGTCCTCCCGTGAACGTGAATTCCGCCAACACTTTGACTTGAGCCGCTGGCGGCATGATTCATCAGGTTGATCCCACTTTAGTTGCTGACTCAATAAGAAGCCGCCTCAACACAACAGTCAAAGCTTATGTTCATGAGCTGCATTTTCCTAGCTGAACTTCTCGTTGCAGAAGGGGCCGCGACAGGCTTGCAATGAAGGTGGCTCGCCATTCATTGAGCTGTTTCCGCCGCGTTTTTTCACGGGCAGCTAGACTGAATGGCTGTTGGATCGCAGCTTCAGGCGGGCACTCCACGCCATGCTGGGACGTTCCACACACACATACAGGACGTGCGCGGCGAGCAGGCTGGCGACGAGAGACGCTCCAAAAATAGCGGTCGCCTGAACCGGTGTCGGCGCGCTACCACACCAGCGCCAACCCAATACGGTCAGCAGGTGGCAGACCGGGAAATGAATCAGGTACAGGCTGTACGAGATTCGACTGAGGTACTGCAACCACGGCCAATTCAACCAGAGGTGCAGTCGATCCCAACTTCCGGCGATGAAAATAGCGACCGCTGTCACGAGGGCAATCGCGTTCGTTGACGGAATTTCAAACTCCCACAGGAACTCTGGATCGAGCGTCAGTTCAAACACTAGGTGTGCCGCTCCAATCGCCACCACGGACAAGAAGACCCACCTTGGAACCGTTCGATCGAGTGTCCACCACGTGACCATGCCGAGAAAGAATTTCCACAAATAGTGAGTGACCCACGCTTCCGTACTCTCCAGTCGTTGCCAGTAACAGAGTGCGATCAGCGCCGTGGATGCGAACACCGCAAGCAAACCGAATGTCGCGGGCTGGGGGTGACCGATCCAAGGGCGAGTTGACAAGCGTTGAGCGAGGCCCCAGCCGAGAATGGCCACCACATAGAACTGCATCTCAATGCAGATGGTCCACATCCCCGCACTGATCGTGCTGAAGCCCAGTACTTCTTGCAAAAACAACAGATGCGCGACCACGCGCGAGACGGAGTGCCGAGGGTCGCCGAGTGACGGCAATTCAAACACATTCCGGCACACAACATCCACCAGCAACGCGAACCCGATGGCCACCCAATAGGCTGGGACCAATCGCACGATGCGCCGAGCCAAGAACGACAGCACTTCTGCCGGAGTCACCCACGTCTTACGGAGCGTGTATGCAATTACGAATCCGCTCACGACAAGCAGCACCTGAACACCACATCGAGTCCTTAGCAACGCCGTGTGAAACAAGTCGTGAACGGATCTCAGTAGCGGGTAAGGCTCTGGTTCGTACCACCAGAGGTGAAAGACCACGATCGCGAGCGCGGCCAGTCCGCGCAGTCCGTCCACGAACGCGAACCGCCCTGCGGGAGCAGCGGTTGCGGCAGACACTACCGGCCGAGTCTCATTGTCGTGTTCGATACTCATGGCTGACTCTGCTCAGCTGCTAGACAGGAGAAGTCCATTGACGGTGCGAATGCGATACCTCGCGCGGAGGGGGGAACTGACGCAATCGCTGGCGACTTTACGGTAGTCTTGTCGCTCCGCCGACAAGAAGTCTCGCCGGCGGAGCGACAAGACTACAGTAGTGCGGCATGGCGTCAATTTCCGCCATGCGAGGTATCTCGTGCGCGCAGGTCGCTGAGTCGGACCTGCTGCGATTCGATTGCCTTCCCTTGAACATCGCGCAGCTCCATTGAGATGACCGGTTCGGGGAGCGACCAGTCGATCGTGACGACTCCAAAATTGACCTGACCATGCAGGCCACCGACGCGATCACGGTTCGGCTCTTCCTTGTCCTGAGCGGGCGCGTTGAGACTACTCGATGTGATCTCGAACAGCGGGTACCCGACCAAGCGTTCGTTGCGACTGATTTCGGCCGTGTGCCGATCGCCGCTGAAGACGATCACGCCGTTGGCTTTCGCGTCACGGATCGCTTGCATCAAGCGAACTCGGTCGGCGGGGAAGTTGCCCCACTTTTCCCGATAGTGCTGGTTGGGCAGGACTTGAATGCTGGACGCGATGATCCGCACTTGAGCCGGTTTGCGAAGCTGCTCTTCAAACCACGTCCACTGAGCCTCACCGAGGATCGTCGCACCGGGATCGCCGTTCTTGGTGTAAGGGCCGAGGAACCCCGGATCGCCGCGCTTCCGACCGCTCTTCTTGAGCGGACTACGGTGATAACGCGTGTCCAGCAGGATGACCTGCACGCGACGTTCGACGGGCCCGTATTCATAGCTCGCGTAGACACCTTCCTGCTTGCGACGAGCCGAGTCGGCTGGCTCATCGAAGAAGTCGAGGAACAATTGCTGTGACTCACGCTTCTTGGGGAACTCGGCCCCGGCGTCATCGGCTCCGTAATCGTGATCGTCCCAAGTCGCCAACACCCGACACGTCTGCTTCAACTTTTGATAGCCCCGTTGAGTACCCAGCATGTCCCACTTGGCTTTGAGAACCGCCATGTCCTGCGAGTCGCCGTAGATGTTGTCGCCAATCATCAGGAACAACTCGGGGCGTTCGGCGACGATGGCCTCCCAAATGGGAGTCGGCTTGTCCTGCTTACAACACGACCCGAAGACGATTCGCGATAGTGTGGTTGGAGGATCGTCAGCACCTGCCAAAGCCAACGGCCAGACGAGCAGGGCCAACAGTGCGGAGATTCGTGTCATGAGGATGGTCCGTTCTGAGTGAGTGGTATTGTTGTGACGAGCGGCATGAGACCTCTTCCCCAAACCAACCCGAAGCGTGAACGAGGGAGTCGCTCATATTTTTGAGTCGCGAAGCGACGTTAGCAAATAGCCTTGGGCGTCAGCCCGAGGAAGGGGTTAGACGCGGACGTTGGGCCGCGAAGCGGCGGCAGCAGTACGGGGTTCTGACTCTGCCGCCGCTTCGCGGCTCTTTCCAATCGATCTCTCTCGAATCCTCGGGCTGACGCCCAAGGCCATTTGCTGCCGTCGCGTTACGACTCCGAAATCCGCAACTTCTAATAAATGCGCGAGCGAGCGAGGTGGTCGCTCAATGGACTCCCTCACTCACGCTTCGGGTTGGTCGATCATTTCCTGCCGCTCGCCTTATGCCGAAACGTTCGTCGATCTGGGTTCGGCACTTCGCAGCCAGCCCTTGCGCCAGAAGAAGTAAGCGAAGCCGATCGCGATCAGCAACATCAAGCCGAGCGCCATGAAATAACCGTAGGGCCACTTGGTCTCGGGCATGTGTTCAAAGTTCATTCCGTAAACTCCCGCGATGAAGCTCAACAGCATGAAGGGGGTCGTGATGACGGTGAGCGTGCGCATGATCTCGTTCGTGCGGTTGCTGAGTTTCGAGTAATGGAAGTCGCGTAGGTCTGCACAGGTCTCGCGATAGATTTCCAAGATGTCGATCAGATGAGTGGCGTGATCGTAGGTGTCACGGAGGTAGACCTGCGTGTCAGGCGAGATCGAGGCGTGTCCGCCGCGCAGGAGGCTGAGCGACGCATCGCGTAGCGGCCAGATGATCCGGCGCAGGAAGAGCAGATCGCGACGCAAAGCATGCAGGTCGGAGAGTGTCTGCCCGATATTCACGGTCTCGGCCGCTTCGTCCAATTCATCGAGTCGCACGCCGTAACGTTCGAGAACGGGGAAGTAGCCGTCGATCACGGCATCGAGCAGTTCGTACAACAAGTAGTCCGGCCCGGCGTTTCGCACGCGACCGCGTTTCTGCCGGATGCGGTCTCGCACCGCGTTCAACGAATCCCCTTCCAAGTCCTCTTGAAACGTCAGCAGAAAATTCCGACCCACAAAGAAACTGATTTGCTCGGTGATGAGTGGCGGTCCCTGCACCATCCGCAGGACGACGTAGAGTGTGTCGCCGTAGTCATCGACCTTAGCCCGCTGATGCGTGTTGACGGTGTCTTCCAGCGCAAGTGGATGGAGGCCGAACTGCTTGCCCAATTGTTGCACCACGTCGGCATTGCCAAGCCCGTCCACGTTGACCCACGTCACAGGAAACTTGCCGACGAGCGACGGTAACTCGTGCAGGTCACTTAGCCGCCGTTCGTGAATCTCATCGGGACCGAAGGCGATGACGGTCATCACGGACGGCGGCGACTGCGGATCAGCACGGACGGTTCCTGGAGCCACACCGATTTCCACGGGCCGCCCCAGCAAGTGTTCGTGACGCCGACGCTTGGAATGGGACACAGGTGGGCCTGAGGAAGAAGGAGGTGGAAATGGAAGATTTTGGGAACGACCGCCGGAGAAGAATCGGCGATGCGGCCATGGATCGCAACTCAATCGGGACGTTGTCTGTCATTCGGCTATTACGAGAGGCTGTCTTAAAAGTTGTTTTTCTACAATCTAATCGATGCGCTGGCCGGAGATGTCACGGTCACGACTTCGCGTGTCTAGGTTTTCGCTACGACCAAAGTACGACCACGCCGTGACCGTGGCACGCAATGCCATTCAGAAGCGGTTGTGCGCGGGTCCATTTGGATTGGTAATTTCAAAGACTTCGAGCCACTGCGAACAGGACAACGGGGGCAAGACTCCGTGCTTTCAGAGCCGCGAGTGTGTATGTTCCTATTGCATGCCACGAGGACCACGAGCCGATGAAGCGGACGGGCTGTACCATGCTTCAAATCGGGGAAACTCTTGCACCGAGAGCTTCCGCAAAGGTACCGAATACGAGGCGTTTGAACGCATCTCAGGCGAGGGCTTGGAGTAGTACAGCGCGAATCAGAACGTTCGGTGGCGAGCGGTGTGCGATTGAGGAGCGAGTTCTCGGTGACGGCCTGCACGGGCTGATTCAATCGTGGTTCAGTCGCAGTGAGTTCGAGCGATTGCAATGTGGTGAGTTGCTGTTCGTATGAGGCTGGTCCAACACGGATGTGGCCGCGCGGTTGCGCGAGCGGAACTGCAATTCACTGGCAGGGGAGTGAGTCACGAATGGCCAAGAGTCGCCCTCGCAAATCTAAGGAATCAGGCCCAGGCTTGGCGATTCTGTACGTCGCGTGTGGTCTCGTGGCGGCACTGGCTTTGAACGCGGTCCACGCCGATGAATCGCACGCGCGGTACTTCGAGCAGCTTCGTCGGCGCGGGTTGTATTCGCTGGCAGAAGGCTACGCGATCAATCAGCTCGCCGAGACGAACACGCCGCTCGCGCGACGGACGGAGTTGACGATCGAGCTGTCTCGCACGTTGGCCGAGCATGCGGAGTTCGCGTCACAAGAGCAGCAGGCGGAGTTGTGGAAGCGGGCGCGAGCGGTCGTCGATGAGGAGCGACAGCGTGACGCGAGCAACCCGCGCGACGCGTTGCTCGCCGTTCAATCAGCATTGGTCCCGGCGGCGGAAGGGGCGTGGCTAGCGATGGAGTGCGAGTTGCAACCGTTCAATGAACCGCTCACCTCGCGCGCACGCGAGACCTGCACGACAGCAATTGAGTTGCTTACAGCTATTGAGCGACAACTGGTTGAACCGTCGAAGGAAACTTCCGCTACGAGGCGACTCGCAGAGGGCGGCCCTTCGTCACACGAGCTGAAGGTTCAGTCGCAGCGTGTCCGATTTCAACTGGCGACGAGTAGGAAGTATCGAGCGACGCTGTTTGCCGCCGCGTCACGTGAGCGGAGCGCCGATTTGATCGAAGCCGAGCAGACGTTTCGCAAATTGGTCGGCGTCGCGGACGAACCGCTCTCGTCACTGGCCAAGCTCCGTTTGGCGAGCTGTTCGCGGTTGAAGGGGGATTGGGAGCGAGCGGCTGAGATGCTCAAGGCGATCGAAAAGTCCGAGCCGCAACTGAGCGGAGACTTGCTCGATGAACTCGTTGCGGAGCGAGCGCGATTGATGCTCGAACGACAGCGTGGGGCCGATGCCGCCGAGTTGATCGTGCAGACCCGCGCGAAGCACAAGCGGTTGAGCGGCGAGCTGTGGTACTTGCAGGTCCGCGCATTGGCGGCGATGCGCGATGCGTCGTTGCAAAAGAAGAACGACACACTCGCCGAACAACTGCGCGAGCAGGCCGAGATCACGCTCGAACGGTGCGAGGAGCAAGTCGGCGGTTCGTGGAGTCGGCGATGTCGGCTCGTGTGGGAGTCGGTTCGCACGGCGGAGAAGTTGGGACCGGCACTCGACACGGCGATGCAGCAGGCTCGTGCCGACTTCCTCGCCGGGCGGATCGAAGTGGCACTCACGGGCTATGCGGCAGCGGAGCGATCGGCGTTGGAGTCGAAGCAGACCGACGTGGCGATTGATCTCGGATATACGCACGCTTCGATCCTACTGAACGAACGTCGTTTTGAAGCGGCAGCGGCAGACTTTCAGCGTTTGGCTCGGGAGTACCCGACGCACTCGCGCGCGGCGGCGGCTCATCTCAACGGTGCGTACTCGCTCGGACGACTCTATGAAGAGAAGAAGACTCAGTCGCGACGCGAAGCCTACACCGAGATGCTCGACCAGCACGTCACGCAGTTCGCAGAGAGTCCGACCGTGAACGACGCACACTTCTTGAAGGGACAGTTGTCAGAGCGCCGCTTGCAGGCCACCGCCGCGCTGCCGCTGTACTTGTTGGTCGAGGCGGGGCACGCACGAGCAGAAGAGGCTCACGCGGGAGCGGCTCGCTGCTACGAATCGATCCTGCTGCGGATGCGTGAATTGAAACTGGCGACCGGGGAATTCGAGCGTGAGGCCATCGAGACACTCACGCGGTTTGTCGATACGTTCGCCGAGACGGACGCGAAGTGGTCCATCACACGGGCCGAAGTGGCGCTGCATCTCTCGTCACTGCTGTTGTTGTCGGAGTCACCACGCTTCGAGCGAGCCGAGTCACTGCTCGCGTCGATCCTCGCCAATACCAATCGCGCCGCAGAGATCGAGGAACAAGTCGAACGCTGGCAGCGGCTGCGTCAGCGTGCGGCGACGTTGTCAGTAATCGCACTGGCTGGCAACGGTCACACTCGTGAAGCAGAGCAGATGATGCAGTCGCTGGCTGCGGACTCGCCGCGCGATCTGTTGGCGATTGTCGAACGACTCGCACCATTCGTCGCTTCGGAAAATCGAACTCAGCGACTGCAATACGTCGAACTGCAACTGCGCGCGGCGAACCGCTTGAACGAGCAACGTGCCGCGCTCAGCAAGCCGGAGCAGGAGTCACTCGATCAGTCACTCGGCCGCGCGTTCCTCGCCAGCGGGCAAATCACCAAAGGGGCCGAGCTATACAGTCGGCTTGCCAGCGAGAGCCCCAAGGACGCCGCTCGGCAACGTCTGATCGCGCGGCAGGTCGAGCCATTCGAGGAACGCCCGTGTCAGACACTCGCGCGGCAATGCTGGCGGCGCGTGGAGTTGGCCACGAAACCGGGTTCGCCCGATTGGTTACTCGCGCGACTCGGCGTCATCGCGAGCAACATCAAGCTGGACGAACGACAGCAGGCTCGCAAGCTGTTTGAAACAACCAAGGCCCTCTACCCGGCGCTCGGTGGCGACGGCTTGCAGCAGGAGTTTGAAGCTATTGAAAAGCAGCTTGAACGCGATTGAGGAACGGGGCCGAGGGGCTTCCCTTCACTTATGAATATTGGCTCTCCGCCATTCGTGTTGATTCTTGTGGTACATCAGCCGCAGGGCGCTAGCCCCGGTTCGATTTCGCTTAACCGGGGCTAGCGCCCTGCGGCTA
>JAYTXB010000348.1:0-1083 GCA_043743205.1 Schlesneria sp. | reverse complement strand
ACGAGATCGTTCCGTAGGTCTCACCGCTCAGCGAATCCAGAGCGCGGCGCTGCTGACTGGGCGGAAGCAGGTTGACGGCATCAATCACTTGCTGAACTTCCGGAGTTGTGTTGCCTGACAGCGCATCCAGTGCAGTCGCGACTTCGATCTGGTTTCGCGTGTGTGCCGCTGGCAGCAGCGCTGCACGCGGCATCCCACCGAAGGCATAGTAAATCAGAGGATTGAGTTCGCCGTCCCAAAGGAGCGGATCGCCATCTGTACCGCCGAAGTTGCGAAAAAAAGGTTGAATGAAGTGATGCACCAGTGGCTCACCATCGGGACCGACCGCCTCCGGATCGCCGAAACCGGACCAGGCCGACCAGTCGATGGAGTCGGGAGGGAGGCTATCGAGAGTTGTCACATCGACCACCTCAGGGTCCACCGGAACATCGACGGTCGCGGCGTCTTGAGCCATTGCAGTCGAGGCCCCGGTCATCGCCAAAGCCACCCATGTACAGCCAAGGAACGCTCGGTGCCGAAGGCGTTGAGAATGACACCAAACCAACAAAGAAGTCCGCCTCAACAGAGGACACTGGCTGAGACTGCCGAACAGGGAGCGAAGCTGCATGTTGATTCTGCCCTCGAAATGGGACGGATCGTTCGCGCGGCCCACCGCGATACGAACGAGTTCCTTGAACTAATCGACCATTTTTGTCGGGCAAATCAGAAAAAAACTCGTGATTGCCGGAATAGTCCTCAAACTCGCAATCACCCGCCCGATCAGCCAAGTCGGGCTTTATTGACCGAGCCGCAGTGAGGCAAGACCAACTTGGTCTCGTGACTGTGGCGGAATCAACGGAACTGTCGCTGAGGTCACGAAGTGGGATGCCGAGCGGGGTTGCGGCGATGTCAAAAGAAGGGCTCTCCGCCATTCGTGTTGATTCTTGTGGTACATCAGCCGCAGGGCGCTAGCCCCGGTTCGATTTCGCTTAACCTTAACCGGGGCTAGCAGCCCGTTGAAAAAGCGAGGTTTGGGGACGTGATCGGTTGGTGGGGGAGTTTGGCGGCGAGGTTCGAGTGGAAGGTCATGCGGTGTGAGCGAGC
>JAYTXB010000347.1:0-1145 GCA_043743205.1 Schlesneria sp. | reverse complement strand
GCGTATCCCTGCGAATCGCCGTGCGGATGCGTGTTGTCTCCCGTCGCGATGAAGAGTTCCCCGCGCGGCCCGAACTGCATCGAGCCAGCATGATGACAGCACTCTTTTCGCTGCTCTTCAAATTTCAGCAGCAACTTCTCGGATGCAAGATCGAGCTTGCCATCGACGATCGTGAACCGGCTAATGTGCTGCCCCGGAAAGTCGGGCGGGGAGTATTGCAGATAGACCCACCGGTTCTCGGTGAACTGAGGATCGAGAGCCATCCCGATCAAACCGTTCTCCTGCGCGGTCGTGATCTTCACTTCACCAACATCCACCACCGAGTGCGTCTTCGGGTCGAGCGACTTCAGCTTTCCCTCCAACTCGATGAAGTAGACCGTCCCATCCGCCGCCACCGCCATCTGCATCGGCTGCTTTAACCCGGATGCCAACACGTTGACCTCGAAGCGAGAAGGATCAAACGTAGGTTCTTGGCTGAAGCAATTGCTGGCGACTAAGAACGCGAGCAAACAGGACGAGGAGCGGAGGGCAGTCACGGTCATCGGGAGTCTCAGCGGTGGAAGTCGGGCATCACTGGTTTTTGGAATGCGGTCGGGCGAGGGCACGGTCTCACCGACAAATCGGTGGGGACGAGATCAGTATCTAGCCTCAACTTTGGCCACCTTTGGACTGCGGGGATTCATCGCCGCTTTCTTTTCTTGCGGTCTTCGGCAATTTTGAAGACTCCGGTATCGGCCCTAGCATTCAAAAATAAACCCGCGTCGAGAAAAGAAAGCGGCGATGAATCCCCGCAGTCCAAATGGGATGGCAAAAGTCGTCGGTCTCGAACTGTCACGAGGCACTGGCGACCTGCCACTCACGCATCGTCGGTTTCGGAGGCAGACGAGACGGTTGCGATGGAGTACTCGGTCGGAGGGAATCGGGTGAAGTCGATCTCGGGTTGGGTCCGGACGCGGCCCGTCATCTCGCGTCGGTGACTTTGCAAAAGGGCGTAACTGAGCAGGAATGCCATTAGCCCGATGCCGAGATACGTTTCAAACCGAAGTGACTCGGTGACGTATTTGGGAGGGCTTGGTCGCCACTCGACTTCGCCGGCGAGGAGCAGCGGTGCCTTGCGAGTCGTGTCTTGGGCGTCGTAGCCATAC
>JAYTXB010000346.1:0-13653 GCA_043743205.1 Schlesneria sp. | reverse complement strand
GACTTCGTTATACCTCGCGCGGCCATAAGTGAGATGTTTCAGGCGAGCCGTGTGCCGTAAGGCCACGGGTTTCCGGCGGCGATTAAGAACCCGCAGCCTTACGGCGTGCGGCTCGCCTGGGCCTCAAATCAAGCCGCGCAAGGTATATACATCGCGCGGCCGGAAATGAGACGTAGAGGTCCGCTCACCGAACCGGCCTTTCCAACAGAACCGCGTCACTCTGCGCGGTCTCGCGAAACGGGGCTTTTCACAATTTGAAGTGGCTGCTAGAAGACCGCCCATTCAGGGTGGACTCGCCTTTCGGCACCTCAAATGAGATCGGTCTCGGGGCAAGCAGTGGCGGTGCGGGCTTCATCCTCTTTCAAATCATCAACCTTCGGATCGGATTCAAAGAGGTTCTTCGCATGACGACGACTCACGGACTGGCAGAAAAGATTGCGAATCAGACGGCACGAATTGGTGTCGTCGGCTTGGGGTACGTCGGCCTGCCGCTGATTCGCGCCTTCGTGCGAGCCGGTTTCAAAACGATGGGCTTCGACGTAGACCAAACGAAGGTCGATAAACTCAAGGCCGGTCAGAGCTATATCAAGCACATCGACAGCGCGGCGATCGCCAAGCTCATTCAAGACGGCAGCTTTGAACCGACCTCCGATATGGGGCGACTCGGTGAGGCCGACTGCGTCATCATCTGTGTTCCGACGCCGCTGAATGAGAGCCGCGATCCCGACTTGAGCTACATCGAAGGGACGGCGCACTCGATTGCGAAGACACTGCGTAAGGGGCAACTCGTCGTCCTCGAAAGCACCACGCATCCGACCACGACGCGCGAGAACGTCCTGCCCGTCCTGAACGCGACCGGCCTGACGGCGGGAAAAGATTACTACCTCGCCTTCAGCCCCGAACGCGAAGACCCCGGCAACCCGACATTTGAAGCGGCCACCATCCCGAAGCTCGTCGGTGGCTACGACACCGTCAGCGGCGACATCGCGATGGCGATGTATGGCCAGGCAGTCGTGAAGGCGATCCGCGTTTCAAGCATGGAGATCGCCGAAGCGGCCAAGATTTTGGAGAACACCTACCGCGCAGTGAACATCGCGATGGTCAACGAATTGAAGATGCTTTACGACAAGATGGGGATCGATGTCTGGGAAGTGATCGACGCGGCGAAAACGAAACCGTTCGGTTTCCAAGCGTTCTATCCGGGACCGGGCCTCGGCGGACACTGTATCCCGATTGACCCGTTCTATCTGACGTGGTTGGCTCGTAAACACGGCGAGCAGACGCGGTTTATCGAACTCGCCGGTGAGATCAACACGCACATGCCGCACTACGTCATTGCGCGGTTGGCCGAATACCTGAACGACGCCAGCAAGCCGATCAAGGGGAGCAAGATTCTGATCCTCGGCGCGGCCTACAAGAAGGACGTGGACGATCCTCGCGAAAGCCCGACGTTCGAGTTGATGAAACTCCTGCTCAAACGTGGTGCCGTGATGAGCTACAACGATCCGCATGTCCCGTCACTGCCGAAGATGCGTCACTACCCCGACCTCCCGGCGATGGACAGCCAAACACTGACGCCCGAGTTCCTCACGTCTCAAGACTGCGTGCTGATCTCGACCGATCACTCGGCCTACGACCATAACTTCATCGTCAAGCACAGCCGCCTCGTGCTGGACACGCGCAACGCTACGAAGAACGTCACTGAAGGCCGCGAGAAAATCCGCAAGGCCTGACACTAAGGCGATCGGCGGGACTCTTGTTGAACCCGTTTGTCGAGATGACCAACGCCGGTCGCTTGCCCGCCTGTTCCCTTCCCCGTGTCGGGGCGAGGTCCACCAACCGCACTACACCGGGCGCAGGGTAGTTTCGTCATTCCTTTTCGAGTCCGTCCTTGAGCGTCTTGTCCCATGCCTTGTGTTCCGCCCACGCCTTCTTGTCCTTTCGCAATTCACCGTACGCTTGAGACGCCTGATCCAAGAACCGGTGGTGACGCGGTGCCTCAACGGCCTGCTCCAAGACCATGGGCATCGACGCTCCCAATTCTTTCGACAACACCTTCAATTTCCGGTGGCGTTCCGGGTTGATGCGAACCGCGGCAGACATCGCGATTGCTCCGTGAAGGAATCCAATAGGACGACCAAAACGAACGTCACGAGGTATACATCGGCGTATTAGAGACAGAAGAAGACCGGGCACGCGAAGCCGCTCCTGCTCCGGCCTCACCGCCGCATCGGAGCAATCTCGATCTTGCGGAAATGCACGACCGAATCCGCATCGTGATGTTGCAAGGCGATGTAACCTTCGAGCCGCCTGCCTTCTCGGTTTTCGACGTAATTTGCAGTTTCTTCGCCGTTGACCAACACTCGAAGCCGGTTGTCCTGAGCGATGATTTCCAAGACGAACCACGTGTCAGGTTGTACAAGCACCCGGTCAAGATTTACCAAATTGTAAAGGCTCCCGGTCTTTGGCTGGTTGGAGCGGTTGCTGATTTGCGCCTCGTAATCGCCCACGATGGCCAAGGGGAGGCCGGCGCGGAAATAGATGCCGCTGTTCCCCGTCTCGTTGATCTTCACCTCGGCACGCAGATGAAAGTCACCGAAGTCATTGCGAACCGTGTAAAGGTGATCGGCAAAGCCCGCACAAGTGATCGCGCCATCGACAACCTTCCAATGGCCGGTGTTGCCAGTGGCGGTCTTCCAGCCTGTCAAATCCGTCCCATTGAACAGTGGAATAAAACCATGCTTGGCAGATTCGGTGGCCGGTTTCATCGACGGCGGATCCAATGGAGATGGTGGCCGAGCGGAAGGCTGGGGCATTTCGGGACGGGCAGTCGTGGCGATTGGTTCCATCACGCCGCCGTCCCATTGGATACGGCAGCGGGGAAGGTGTTCGTGGAGGCTGCGAACGCCAGCTTCGGTCACTTTGGTTTTGGTGACATCCAATCCCCTGAGCGTTGGGCGCTTCTGCAATTCAAGCAGGCTCTTGTCTGTAATGGGCGTGGAACGGAGATGAAGTTGCTGAAGCTTGGGACAGCGTGCGATCTCTGCGAGGTCGGCATCCGTCAGTCGCGAGTCGATGATTCCAAGCACTTCGAGATTTGTAAGTCGATCCGGGAGTTCTCGCCAAGTGGCTGATTCAACGTGCTCAACTTTGGAATTGTCGAAGAGCAAGAGTTGGGCCAGGTGGGAAGCAGACAGTAGTTTTCTAACCTGTGAATCGCTTGCACCATGAATTCCAAACCGACCGATCTTTGTCGAACTTCGCACGTAATCCGCCATCTCGCTGGTGAATTGGTCCGCGTGAATGAAGACTTCCGTCAACAACGGCAACGCCGAGTAAATCTCAATGCACGCGGCTCCTCGGATCTGCGTGGCTGTCAGTCCGATGTGTCTGAGGTTTGAAAGCCGCTTGAAGGTCGGGACGGAATCCTCCGTGACCGAGAAGCAGAAGTCGATGCCCAATGTCTGGAGCTCATTGAGCGGCGCTAGGAACTTTGCAATCGCGTCGTCGGTCATCTCTTCCGCAGACATCGCCGTGATTCGCAGGAGCTTGAACGGTTTGTTCGAGAGCCTCCCGCCCTGAGAGATGACTTGTTCTCGCCCCGTATCTTCAAAGCGAATGAGTATGCTCGGTGGTGACGGGGAATGAAGTGACAACGCCCACTCTGCGGCACGACGGTCGGGAGTGGAGCCCTTCAACACCGTTGTCGGGTTGTTGCGATCACTTTCATCGACGGCTGGCTTCGGTGCATGAACCGGGTAATGATCGAAACCTTCCAGCGTCACGGTTCCGTCGTTTCGTTCGATCAGGACGCGAAGTTCGGCTAACGCATCGTCGCTCGAATCGAGCAGTCTTCCATCGGGCGTAAACGAAGCGATCCCTGTGCCCGCGCGGATCGCCAGCCAGACTTCGTTGCCGTGCTGTGGATCAACTACGGAGAGAGTGCTTGTCAGATAGTCATTACAAGCGATCAGGCCTCTCTTTCCCCATGCGACGGCGAATGCTTTTGACGGGATGGGGAAGGAACCAAGACGATTGCCCGAGGCGGCGGCATAGATTCCGGTCAGTCCAACCAGCACGTGTTGGTCATCGGGGCTCCACGCGACTTGCCCCGGTCGATAACTCGGCTTGGCACTCCAGAGAATCTGAAGCGTATTCGCGTCAATCACCCCGAACGCCATCCCGGATTGCTTGCAAGCGTACGCCAGTCGATCTCCTTTCGAGTCCCAAGCCAGCGATTGAACGGGGCCAATCAGCCCTTCGCTGATGACTCGTGGTGGATCATTCGTCGTCACGTCCCAAATCAGGATTCGCTGTGAGGAACTGCCAGCGGCAACGTACTTCCCCTTGGGATGACAGGCCACAGCCAGTACGTCGCCTTCAATTCCGGGAAAGTCCCGCTCGTGACGCCCCGTTTGAGCGTGAAACATTTGCACTCGTCGAGTCGGTGAGACATTTCCGCCACGTCCGAGAACAACGTGTTGTCCGTCCGATGTCCAAGACACCGCAAGGATGGCCGACATCCCCGCCAATTCCTCGCTGTCTGTGAACTGAACAGGACGTTGATCGGAACCGGGCGTCCAGACCCGCACGGACTTGTCAGGAGTCTTGCCCTGAATTGACCACGAGCATCCCGTGGCAATCCGATTTCCGTCGGGACTCCATTGAACCGCCTCGACCATGCCAAGATGAGCCGACTTCGACTCGATCAGATATCCGTCGCGGCTCCAGATTCCATAACTCCCATCTTCATGAACTGTCGCCAGACGCGTGCCATCGGCGTCCCAGTCCAATGCAAACGTACCGGGCTTCTCGTTGAATAGGACTCGCGCGGACTGCGTTCGCTCATCCCAGATTTGCAGGCTGACACCGTTGCCCGCCAGAGCCAATCGCTTGCCATCGGGAGACCAGTTCAGCACTTGGGACGCTGGGATCGGCAGGTCAATCTCGTGGGGAGAAGTCTGCTCCGTCCAGTGATCCCAAATCCGCAATTTATCGCCCGCAATGGCGAGCTTTCTGCGACTGCGATCCACGGAGCATCCCGTGATCGGACTGGGTGCGGAAAACAAGACGCGACTCTGCTTCTCGGTGCGGTTCCGCACATAGACATCGTTTTGATATGCCGTCCAAACGATGTTCTGCCCGGTCTCATCGAATGCCAGTTCATGAAGCTCGGGAGACGGGATTTTCCAAGCTGCCCCACTTTCGGTTCCGTCGAGATTCAAAGTCTGAATGGTCCCATTCAAGCATCCGACTGCGAACTCGTTGCCATTCGGATGCCACGCGAGCTTCCAAACCTCGGCAGCCTGCTGTTCATAGGCGCACCCCACGCCGAACCGGCCTTTGATGCGCGACAGCAGCGAACCATCGGTTTCTCCACACATCAGCGTTTTTCCGTCGGGAGACCACGCCAGCGCCGAGACGGAATTCTCGTTTCCAATCAAGACCTGACTTCCAACCTGCCTATGCCGATCATTGAAGTTCCACAGTCGGATCGAATGATCCCTCGATCCCGTCGCCAACAGTTCGGCGGCATTTTCCCTATCGACACTCCAAGCCATGCAGTTGGGGGCTTGCGTGTGTCCCACCAACAGATGCACCAATTCAAACCGATCACCTTCAACGTCGTAGATCCGAACCTCGCCGTTCCCAAGTCCCATCGCCAGCCAGTCCCGCTGTGGATGCCACGCCAGGCACGTCACTTGGCAGTGAGGCAGTCGCGTTGTCACTTGCCAGTGCTTCACCCCCGCCACCTTTTTGGGGTTGGGAATCAATCCCGGAAACGGCCCTTGCATGGCGACCTCGCCCGGCAGGCGAAAATTGGTAGTCACGGTAGTTGGTGTCGTCACCCGTTCCGTGGACGGTTTGTCCGGCTGTGATGACGGATTCCAGCCCCGCGTCATCCATCCGCCGATGACCGCTGCGGCAAGCACGGCAAGCAACGTCGCACTCAAGCCCCATCGAGTCGCGCGGGAAGGCCAAGCTAAAACTGCTTGAGATGTCGCGACCGGCCCCACTGTGGTGTCAGGGTGATGCTTCTGAACCAGATTGTCGGAGGAATCTTTCACACCGACGGGCTTTTTTCCATCAAGGAACAATTCGAGATCGACGGCCAACAACTCAGCCGATGCGTAACGATTCGCGGGCAACTTCGCGATGGCCTTCAGGCAGATCGCTTCCAAGTCTCGATTCACACTGGGAACGAGCGAACTCGGTGACGGCGGTTCGGTGTTGGCGAGGGCATAAAGAATCTGTGCCTGTGATCCACTGAATGCGGCTTGTTCTGTGAGCAGCTCGTACAGAATGAGACCTAGAGAATAGAGATCGGACTGGGAGCCGGTTTCTCCCCGATCGTGATCAAGCTGCTCCGGTGCCATGTACTTGAGTGTTCCGAGAACCTGTCCCGAGTGAGTCAACGGGCTGTCCTCCGACTCCCGATGCTTGGCACAACCAAAGTCGGTCAACATCGGCACCCAGCCGCCATCCTGCTCGCGACAAGTCATGATGATGTTGGAGGGCTTGATGTCACGATGAACAATCTTTTCATGAGCGTGTGCCAGCGCCCGCGCTAGGTCGGCAATCACCCGTGCGGACTGTCTCTCGGACGGTCGCGCTTGCCGCATCCAATCTCCCAAGTTGGGACCGTCCAGAAACTCCATCACGATGAACGGCTGCCCGTCTTGCTCTCCGGTGTCATGAATCTGGCAGAGATTCGGATGCTTCAACGAGGCGGCCGTCTGGGCTTCTCTCGCAAAACGAACCCTGTTGGATTGCGATTGCGGCTGCTTGATGGCCACCCGTCTTTTGAGGTCGATGTCGTAAGCCAGCCAGACGGTTCCCATGCCTCCCGATCCCAGCTTCTTTTCAATCCGGTAGCGGGGAATTTGGGGGGCGTTCGTGAGATCGACGACTGATGTTTCCGGATGATCGCTGGCCTCACTCGTGTTCGGCCGTGTTGAGGCCATCAGTTGCCAGAAGCCTGCTGCATTGGCGGCATCGTGAGCTTGCAGCATCTCGACGAGATGCACTGTCAGTTGCGAGGATTCAGTTGCCGCCTGTTCGATCAACGGACCACGCTGGTCCGGCGGCAACAGCGATGCGGCTCCAAACAATTCAATCAAACGCTGTGAGAAACCCGTGTCGTCAGTGGTCATGAACTGAAATCCTTGCCGGTCTGTCCCGCAAACAGGTCGTTCAGAACGAACTCATTTCGCAGACAATTTCGGGTACAGCCACGCGCGTGCAAACCGCAAACGCTTTTGGACAGTCGAGATCGAGATACCAATCTCGACAGCAATCTCCTCTTCTGACATGAATCCGAAGAACTTGCAGTCCACAACTTGACAGACCTTGGGATGTTCCCGCCGCAGCTTTTCCAATGCGTCAGACAGATCGATTAGATTGCAGTGATAGTCGTTTTCGATCGAGTCACAGACATCGTCCAACGGCACGCGAGTTCGATCACCCCCACGCTTCATAGCGGAACGTTCGCGAGCGTGGTCAATCAAAACTTCTTGCATGGCATGACACATCATGGCGTTGAGTTTGGCAGTATTGACATCCGAATCAAAGGCCTGAGCATCGTCGAGTTTCACGTAGGCTTCATGCACCAAAGCCGTCGCCTGCCATGTGTGATCGTTGCGCTCACCGCGCATCAGCAGAGCGGCTTTGCTCCGAAAGCGTGAGTACAGCAACTCGACAACACTGTTCCGTGCCGCCTGATCGCCGTCTCGCACTCGTTCCAGCAGTTGAGTGACTTCACCGCGAACGATTTCTGACATCTTTCAAAATCTCCCGAGATTTCGCCAAGGCCACCGCACTCCTTTTACGCATCTCTTCATGAGGCCGCAAATGATCTGTGTCACATCCCCTTCAGGAGTTTTTCCCATGCTCAATCGGCAAGTCACTTCGAGAGTTGCAATTGGTCTGTTTTCCCTTTGTTTATGGTTATTTCGAGTCGATTCGGCATTGGGCCAGTTCACGTTTGCCACGGACTTTGAGAACCTCGACATCAATCTGTTTAACTCACATTTGACGAGTTCCAGCGGCTGGAACATCAACGGCTACGGAGGGTTTCAAGAAATTGGAGAGCGAGCGGCAATCAAACTGGTCAATACCACTGCCGCAAGGTCAGGCTCGAAGGCGATTCAAGTGACCTATGAACGAAATGAGGATAGAGGCCAATCGATTGTGCAGATTCCCAATGCCGGAAGTGACTATGTTCGGACTCGTCAGTTCATGAAGTTCTGTGGGACATTCGACTTTGCTGCAGGCCTGAAAATTCACCGGATTTACTCGTTCGACGACGCCACAGATCGAACGCAGTGGGATATTGTGTTGCTTGCCTGGGCGAAGCCACTTCCTGGCAAGCCGGATCAAGATCTGACTGGTGTGAATGACACCTACATGATTTCGATGAACGCGAACGGAGGTGCTGAGGGATACGATTGGGGCGGTATCTGGGTGGAGGGTGTTTCGCTCGAAAGGAATCGGTGGTACGAGATCACGACGGAAGTGAAACTCAATGACGCCGGACAGGCCAATGCAGAGGCGAGATTCTATTTGGACGGCCACCTGATGGGAGAAAAGACGGGATTCAAGATCAGGGCGACTCAAAATCAAAAGGTTAATAAAGTGCTGTTCGGCGGCTGGTATAGCAACAGTAGCTCTGGGCAAAACCCTTCCATCGACCCTGCGTCGCCGACGAGTCTCTTGATCGACGATATTTCTGTCACAACTCAGACGACCACCGGTTCAGCACTTCAGGTTTCTCCGATTGCGAACCAAACGATCAAGGAAGACGGTGCCACAGTGGCTCTTCCATTCTCGCTCACGCATTCGGATGGTTCACCCGTTGGGACGGTGACTGTGGTCGCCCAGTCTTCCAACCCTGCTTTGCTGCCCGATGCCAATCTCGTGCTGGCTGGCAATGGAGCCAACCGCACGATCAAGGCGACTCCTAAGCCGAACCAAACCGGCACCGCCACGATCACTCTGACGGCGACCGAGGGTGCGATGGTGGGACGAACTACGTTGGATGTGGTTGTGACCCCAGTCGCTGATACCCCCGCGATCACGGTGGCTTCGACCACCAAGAACAAGCCGACAAAATCGGGGCTCGTCGTGACTCGCAATCCGGCCGATGGGGGCGAGGTCACACACTTCAAAATCACGAGCATCCAACACGGCTCGCTCGCGCTCGCGGATGGTCGCACTGCGGTCAGGAACGGCACATTTCTCACCTTCGCTCAAGCCAATGCCGGACTCCGGTTCAAGCCCTCAGCAGGCTTCCTGGGAACAGCGACGTTCGACCTCCAAGCCTCAACGGCGAACACGGACACAGGCTTGGGAGGAAGTGTCGCCAAAGGCCAGATTCTCGTGACCCCACGATAATGTTGGCACAGTCCGCCTCCCGTCATCGCCGTTTTCAACAGGAATGGCGGAGGTCACCAATGCTCAACGAAACCTCTGCCGGAAAGCGGGAGACGAACATTGTGAAAAAGATTATGACTGCCATCCAACGCTTCATTGTATTGGCTGTTGTCGGTGTTTGTGTTGCCGCCAATGCGGGGCTCTTCGCGGACGAAAGTGCGCTTGCGGTGCAGCGCATCTTGCAGGCAGACATCCGGGAATACGATCAGGAACGTCTGCGTGGTGCCAGCTCAGCAGACTTCTTGAAGTCGCGGGCCGGTGAACGAATCGAGCGTTGGCGCAAACAGGCCGAGCAGGGAAACGCAACCGCTCAGTTCTTCTATGGCCTCTGTTTCGACAACGGGCAGGGAGTTCAGAAAGATAAGGAAGCCGCCATCAGTTGGTATCGCAAGGCCGCTAATCAATCGGAACCGCGAGCTCAAAACAACCTTGGCGTGCGCTACGCAAAGGGCGAGGGCGTCGCGAAAGACCAGACGGAAGCGATGGCGTTTTACAGCAAGGCGGCAAATCAGAATTACGCTGTGGCCCAGTACAACTTGGCTCTTGCGTATGCCGTTGGCGGGGGAGTTGAGCTAGACCTCGCCGAAGTCGCCAATTTGTTTCGCAAGGCTGCGGAACAGGGTCATGCGAAAGCTCAGAACAAGATTGGTTTCTATTACTTCAATGGGAAAGGAGTTCCCAAAGATGTCGTCGAGGCTGTGAAGTGGTATCGCAAAGGGGCTGATCAAGGCGAACCGAATGCCCAGTGCAACCTGGGCCTCTGTTTTGCAAACGGTCTTGGTGTTACGAAGAATCTGGACGAAGCGGTCACTTGGTATCGCAAGTCTGCGGACCAACAGAATGCAATGGCTCAGGACAACCTCGGATTGTGCTTCCACTTTGGAATGGGCGTTCCGCAAGATGATCGCCAAGCTGTCAAATGGTTTACGAAGGGAGCAGAACAGGGCAATGCGGCTGCACAATGTCACCTTGGAGACAGTCACTTCTTAGGCGTCGGGGTGCCGAAGAACATCCATGAAGCCCTCAAATGCTACGACACGGCCGCAAGCACCGGTGACTTGGACGCACTCTGCAATCTGGCGGACTGTTACGCGAATGGAATTGGTGTTGAGAAAAATCTGAGTCAAGCACTCGCTCGATATATCAAAGCGGCCAATCAAGGACATGCTAGGTCGCAAAACAGCATTGGCGTTCACTATCAGTTCGGAAATGGTGTCAAGCGAGATGCGACTACGGCTGCGGAGTGGATTCAAAAAGCGGCTGATCAAGAACTCGCTGTTGCACAGACCAATCTTGGATGTCTGTATCTCTCGGGTGAGGGAGTCAAGAAGGATACTGCAGAGGCGGGCAAGTGGTTTCGATTGGCAGCGAATCAAGGAGATGCCAATGCTCAGTTCATCCTCGGATGCCTCTGCTTGCGCGGAAACGGCGTGAACAAGAACGAAACCGAAGCGGCGAACTGGTTCAAAAAGGCGGCCAACCAAGGGCATCCGGAAGCCAAGTTCAATCTGGCAATCTGCTACGGAAACGGCATCGGTCTCGCCAAGAACGACGACGAGGCTGTTCGGTGGCTGGAGGAATCTGCAAAAGACGGGATCAGTCGAGCAAAGGGGATCGCTTTTTCGAGCACCCCCTTTAGTGACGAGGCGAAACTCCAAAAGAAGTTCACAAACAGGGACCGGTTTGTGGACGTTTTTGACGAGTTTGAAGAGCGTCGATATCGCGACCGAATGCGAGAAGAGATGAATCGCTTCAACCCGCGCAGCATCTTCGACGGACCATCCGGCCAGTAATTGTGAATTGGTTCCAAAGCGGCCGAGGTCAGAGGCTGGTTGCTGGCACCACTTCGAGGCTCTCTCTAGGCGCGTTGAGTGACCATCTGCCCCACCAATCCACACGCCAGCTGATCGCTTTCGTCGAGTGACGATCTCGTTGTGAGTGGTTCCGGCATCCATTACCGCCGAACCACGCACTCAGAACGCCCCCTTCGACCGTCGTCCGATCGCACTTCAGGACGAAGACTTGCTGGACGAGACTCTGGCTGCAACGCCTCGGCCACGATCGTTGGCTCGCGTTGAGACTCATTCGGCCCCCAACTGTCTCAGTGCTTTTTGCCGAGCGCGCGGGGCGACTGGGAAGCCGAGCAAAGTCTGTCAGCCATTTTGCAGCGCGTCTTGCCGGTCGTCGTGTTATTGAGAAACGGATGAGAGGCGACTCGGGGCTATCGTCCAATGGCACTTGCTTTACAGGAGCGGCAACGCGTTAGCGGCCGTTGAGAGGGGAGCAGACCCATTAAACCGGCACCGGCGGCTAGCGCCGTGCCGCTCACAAATCTAAAGCAAGTGCCATTGGGTGTTCGTCATCGCGACGGCTTTCCACTAAAAATGTGCCGCTTCGGTGCTCTGCTTGAAGCCGAATAGAGTGATCGGCTGGAGAGTGCTGGCACAATTGGGTTCACAATCAAGGAAGTTCCAATGCCGCCCGCTCCAACATCGCAGATCGGCTCCAATCCTCACACATCCTTGGACACGCTCCGTACAGAGTTGCTGAATCACGAACTCTACGACTCCGTTCAGACGGTTGGCAGCCTGCGCATCTTCATGCGCGAGCATGTATTTGCCGTTTGGGATTTCATGTCAGTGCTCAAGCGTTTGCAGCAGATCGTGACCTGCACGACCGTTCCTTGGTTGCCGCCGCTCGATCCGACTGCCAGCCGGTTCATCAACGAGATTGTGCTCGGCGAGGAATGCGACGAGGACGGACACGGTGGTCATGCGAGTCATTTCGAGCTTTATCTTCAGGCGATGAACGAAGTCGGCGCCGACCAGAAACCGATTTGTGAATTTGTTTCCAAGCTGCAGCAGCGGGTTCCCGTCGAGCAAGCTCTGTCGGAAGCCGCGATCCTGCCGAGTACCCGTGAGTTTGTCCGTTCTACTCTGCAACTGACTTTACTCGGGCAACCACACGAGATCGCGTCGGCGTTCTTCTACGGCCGCGAAGACGTGATTCCAGACATGTTCTCCCGGCTGGTCGCGTCACTGCCTCAACAGGGCGTGAGAGTTGAAAGGTTGGTTCATTATCTGAAACGGCACATCGAATTGGATGGCGATACACATGGTCCGCTTGCCAAAAGTCTGGTCGAAAGTTTGTGCGACAAACAACCCGATCGGCGAGACGAGGTTATTGTGGCTGCGACT
Organism: Schlesneria sp.; assembly: GCA_043743205.1. GTDB lineage: Bacteria > Planctomycetota > Planctomycetia > Planctomycetales > Planctomycetaceae > Schlesneria. The sequence goes on along the minus strand of JAYTXB010000346.1, from coordinate 1,024 downwards.
GGTGCAATCTCGCAGCGAATCGCACTCTGGAATGGCGTGTTGGCTGAAGTTCATCGCATCGAGAAAGGCCCGTCTGTGAAGCGGTGATAATCTCGTTGTGAGTGGTTCTGGCATCCACTACTATCGAACGATGCACTCAGAACGCCCCCCACGACCGTCGTCCGATCGCTCTTCAGGACGAAGGCCCCCAGCGCCGAGACCCGCTTCGTCCCGAGCGGCTCATGAACCGGCCCATCCTCGGCGCGAGGCCGCACGTCGTGACGATGGTCCGCGATCAGATCGTGATCGTCAGCCCGATGTCGCGCAGCGCGAGCCTTACAAGCGTGCCGAACGGCGCGGCTCCACGACAACGCCTTTCGAGTGGCTCGTTCAACGAGCGCTCTCTCCGGAGGCGTCGCAACGGTTGCCGCAGATCGTGACCAAGGGGCCGGTGTGGCATCCGTTTTTGTATCGGAAGCAGCTCGGAGAGTTCGATGCGATCGCGCGACCAGGTGATCTGGTCGAGTTGATCTCGGCGGCCGGATTCACTCAAGGCTTCGGTCTCTTCAATCCACGGGCCGAAATGACCGTGCGACTGTTGCGACAGGGAGTCCATCGCCCCGACGAGGCTTGGTGGCATGATCGGCTGGCCTCGGCACTGGAACTCCGGCGCGGGCTACTGCAATTGGACTCCGTGACTGACGCGTATCGTGTCGTTCACGCCGAAGCGGACGGATTGCCCGGTTTGATCGTCGATCGGTTTGGTGACGTGTTGGTCGCCGAGTGCTTTTCGCTCGGGATGTACCAGCGAGCCGAAGCGATCCTCTCGATGCTCGAACCGCTGTGTGGAACTCGACACGGCGTGATGCGAGCGGCACCAGCCTCACAAGATCACGAAGGGTTTTCAGCCGAGCCAACCGGGTCGGAAGGTCTGCCGCCACGAGCAGTCGTGCGCGAACATGGCACACAGTTCCGCATCGACTTCGTCAGCGGTCACAAGACCGGTTTCTATTGCGATCAGCGCGAGAACCGGAAGCGATTGGCC
>JAYTXB010000345.1:0-1695 GCA_043743205.1 Schlesneria sp. | reverse complement strand
GGCTCAAAGCAGCGTCGAACGCCGCGCCCCCGAACGCCGTCAACACGAAGTCGAACAAGGCCGCCCCCCCACCGGCGGCGGCTTCACCTCGGGCGAAGGGTTTTGAGTGGTTCTGCTGTCACAACGGCAAGGGCCTCACCAAGCGTGTTGACATTACTCCCCTGCCCGAATGAAATCTCCTCCGTTCGCTGCCACTCTCTCGGTAAGGACCGGTGCCTCAATAACTGTCAGGTTTGGGTGAGCCGGGTGCCGTGAGGCCCCGGACTTTTCGACGAAGAACCCGGGGCCTTACGGCACTCGGCTCACCTCGATCATCGGATTGATGCCGCCAGTTGCTCATGTGCCGATCCTAACACGTTCTCTCTCCCGCTCCTCTTTCGACAGACTCTGCTCATGATCTCCCGCGTGTTGCTGTGCTTGATCCTACTGACGATCACGACCGTCGCGCGGGCCGATGAAAAATTGAAGGGGATCGCGTGTCGCTCGGTTCACTTGGGCTATCCGGCTCCCGTCGGCGTCGCCTTTTACAACGAAGTGACCGTCGAGCAATCGGCAGAGGGGACGTACTTCATGGCCTGCGGCTGGGACAAGGGCTACTTCGGAATGCAGGAGTTGGCGAACGGCAAGAAGCTCGTGCTGTTCTCGGTCTGGGATCCAGGTGAGCAGAACGATCCCAGCACCGTGAAGGACGAAGTGCGCGTGAAGCAGCTTCATAAAGACGAGCAAGTTCGCGTCGGTCGGTTCGGCAACGAAGGGACTGGCGGGCAGTCGTTCTTCGACTACGACTGGAAGATTGGCGAGACCTACAAGTTCCTCGTCACCGCCAAGTCGGCCGACAAACGCACCGAATACGCGGGCTATTTCTTCCTCCCCGAGAAGCACGAATGGAAGCACCTCGTCACGTTCTCGACACCCACGGGCGGCACGTTGATGAAGGGCTATTACTCGTTCGTCGAAGACTTTCGCCGCAACAAGGTCTCCACCACGAAGACACGCCGTGCGCAGTTCGGCAACGGTTGGGTCATGCCCGTTGACGGAGCTTGGCAACCATTGCTCAAAGCGAGGTTCACCGCCGATGCCAATCCCGTCACCAACATCGATGCCGGTCAAGCCGAGTCAGACCGCTTCTTCCTCGCCACAGGAGGCGACATCGAGAACAAGACCATCCCCTTGAAGCAGTCGATCGAATGGCCCGCGACTCCCGCACGAGTCCCTCCCGAAAACCTGCCGATCAAACAGGCGAGCCGGGTGCAGTGAGGCCCCGGACCTTGTGATGAAGAATCTGGGGCCTCACGGCACCCGGCTCACCAAGTCCATCAGATTAATACCGCCAGTTGTTGATGCGCCACTAGCAGCGGAACACAACGGCTCACCCACGATGTCTTTCGACGAGTTCACGATGTCTGGTCATCACTCTTTTCAATTCGATGTTTGGTCATCGGTACTCCGCCGCAATCAGACGTGCCTGCTTGGTCTGACGATACTCACGATGTTCGGCGTTGGCTGCTGGGGCGGCAGTGCGCCACCGCCGCCGACCAGCGAGAACACGGCTCTGTCTGTAGCAGCAGTGGCGACGTTGGAAGTCGATATTCGCAGCTTCTGCGGTGCCTGCCATGTGATGCCGCAGCCCGAGTCCTTTCCCAAAGCGATGTGGTACGAAGAGGTCAAGCGGGGCTATGACTTCTACTACTTGTC
>JAYTXB010000344.1:0-19986 GCA_043743205.1 Schlesneria sp. | reverse complement strand
CGTTCGCTTCTGGACGTGCGATCTGACGAAAGAGTACGTCGAACTGAACGCCGACTACACGACGTGAGCAATACTTGGGATAGCGTTCCTCAGGTCAGGCTGCGTGGTACCTAAACCTCAACTCCAGTTCTCATCTGGAAACGCCGATTTCGAGCCGGTGTTTGGTGGACTCGGTATGGTTCAGTGAATTGGGTGATCGCAGAGAGCGAGAGGAAGCCTGACAAAGCAACCTCACAGAGAGGGGTTCCAGTACATGCTCGACATTTTGAGTACTCAGTCGTCGTTGTGCTGCAACGGCACGAAACGGCGTGATTTTTTGAAGGTCGGTGCTTTGGGCCTGACCGGTTTAGCGTTGCCCGATCTATTGCGAGCCAATGCGGCCAAGGGAGCGTCGGGAACGAAGGCTCCCGAGAAGACCGTGATCTGGTTGTTTCTGTCGGGCGGGCCGACTCAGTACGAGACCTTTGATCCGAAGCCGAACAACCCGCTCCCCTATCGCAGTACCGTGGGGACGCTGCAAACGAATGTCGCGGGGACGCACATCGGCGGGCTGTTTCCACGGCTCGCCAAACTGGCGGACAAGTATTCGATCATTCGCTCGTTCGCGCATACCGCCGCCGATCACACCGCCGCGACTCACTGGCTTTCGACCGGTCATGACCATCCACCCGCCGGGAACGGAGCCGCTCCGATCAGTCCCAGTATCGGTTCGATGATGTCGAGGTATCGCGGCCCCAATCATCCCCTCACCGGGATGCCGACCTATGTCGGACTCGATCATCTTTACGCGGAAGGCCCGGCGTGGCTCGGGACCGCGCATGCTCCGTTCGACGCGCGCGGGAACGCTCAAGCCAACATGGCTCCTCGCATCTCGCTCGATCGTTTGCACGATCGACACTCGTTGCGACAGTCGCTGGATCGGCTCGACCGGCAGCTCGATGCCAGCGGCATGATGACGGCCTTGGACGAGTTTGAAGGTCGCGCTGTGGAGCTGATCCGAGGCAACGCGCGCAACGCCTTCGATCTTTCCAAGGAAGACCCGAAGCTGCGGGAACGGTACGGCAAGGGCGAGAAGAAGCTGGGAGAGAACCTGTTGTTGGCCCGCCGCTTGGCGGAAGCCAACACGGGGATGGTCACTGTTTGGTATGGCGGTTGGGATTCACACGGCACGAACCCGTCCGTCAATCACGGCACGATCGAGGAGGAGATGCGGAAGCTCGCCCCCGAGTTCGATCACGCGGTCTCGGTCTTCATCGAAGATCTCTATGACCGAGGACTGGATGACAAAGTGTTGCTGGCCATCGTCGGCGAATTCGGTCGTTCGCCACACATCAACAAGGACGGCGGTCGAGAACACTGGCCTCAACTGGGCAACCAGGTTCTCGTCGGCGGGGGACTCAACATGGGCCAGATCATTGGCGAATCGACCACGATGGGCGATGTCCCCAAGTCGAACCCGGTCTCGCCGAACGACCTGCTCGCCACTCTTTTCCAATTCATGGATCTGCCGCTCGACCTGGAATACACAAATCCCGCCGGCCGCCCCACGCGCATGTTGGAAACCGGCCAACCCATCGCCGGGCTGTTTTGATCTGGCGCGGCCTGTGACGGCGAGGCCCCGCAGTGTGGAAAAAGATCGGCGGGGTGGCCGGTGCTGGACCCAAGGTAAGCGCCGGGACGCAGACACGTTTCAAATCGAGCGTGAAGCGTGGGCGAGTTCTTCAAAGGAGCAGCAAATGGCCGACGAATCTTCCAAGACATGCGTCGAGTGCCAAGGGTCAATGTCCCCGGTCGTAATTATGGATCAGGACCACCACCGCAACACCTGGTCGGGTCCACAATCGCTCCGGTACCGCCTCCCGGACGACCGTCGGAGCTTCTGGACTGGCACGTACCCAACGGCCGGACAAGTGCGGGCCTTCATGTGTTGTGGCTGTGGTCGCATTGCCCTGTATGGCAGCGCGACGGATTCCCAACAGAAGGGGGCACCTGAGTTGGCGTAGTGACGTAGGTTGCGTCGAGTCTTCGAGACGTACCGCTTACAGGGTCGGGCAGAACGGTGTGTCTCGAAGACTCGACCCACCCTACTCAGATGAGTTCCTGGATCGGCGTGCCGTGGTAGAGGATGGGGCGGCCTTCGTGCTGGAAGACTCGGTCAGTGGCGATGCCGAGTTGGCGGTAGATCGTGGCGAGGACATCGTTGTAGTGGATCGGTCGGTCCTGCGGGATCTCGGCTCGGGCGTTGCTCGTGCCGAGGACTTGGCCGGTCTGGAGGCCGCCGCCGGTGAAGACGACCGAGAAGACATCGCTCCGGTGATCGTGGCCAGCGTCCTTGTTGATCTTCGACGTGCGGCCGAATTCGGAGACCACGGCGACCAGCGTCGAGTCCAACAGGCCACACTCGGTGAGGTTATTTAGCTGCGTTGCGACCGCCCCAGGCCGGGTGCTCGACACGCAACTCCAATACGCGCCGCTCCAGTGCATCGCTCATCCGTCCCGCAGGTTCCAGAGGCCGACGAGACTGAATCTGCCAATCCCGCTCTCCCCACGGTCGCGTAACGAGACAACTACTTGTAACCCGTCTTGCGGCTCCCTCCGAACCGGCGACACAACTCGCTCACATTCGCACCGTCCGCCGAAGCCAACACCACAAACTCCGCTCGCTCAGACATCACAGACACATCTTTCCACGCCATTTCTGCCCTCCTTTCCGAGGACCGGAACTATGACCGATTTGTGTCACCCATGTCTCCGAACACCTGTTACCGTTGTCTCCAGTCTATAAAGTGTTGAGGGGCGGCGGAGACACACCATTGGTAGTGGATCAGTTCCACAACACAAGAATCAACACGTTTGGCGGAGAACCCTATTATTGAAAGTAAGACCATGAACACGAAGTTGTTATTTTTGGCGGCAACTGCTTTACGCGTCATGATTTTTTCCGCAGGGCAGCCGCTTGGTGCAAGCGAGATGCCTTGGGTCGTCGTCTCAAAGAGCAAGCAAGGATTTGTGCTTGAACAGAGCGGGAAGGTTTTCAGCCCGGTGGGATTTAATTACGACCACGACAATTCGGGGCGGTTGCTCGAAGATTACTGGGAGACGGAATGGACCACAGTGGAAGCTCATTTCGCTCAAATGAAAAAAATGGGAGCCAATGTTGTTCGAATCCACCTTCAACTCGGCAAATTCATGGATGGACCGCACAAACCGAATGCGAAAGCTCTCGTGCATTTGGCCAAGCTCATCAGCCTTGCGGAGCAGGAACGCATTTACCTCGACCTGACCGGCTTGGGCTGCTACCACAAGAAAGATGTTCCCGTCTGGTATGACAAGTTGGAAGAGCAGGATCGGTGGGACGTGCAAGCTCGTTTTTGGCAGGCTGTCTCGGCGACCTGTTCCGAAAGCCCCGCCGTTTTCTGCTACGACCTGATGAACGAGCCGGTCGTACCAGGTGGAAAGCGAATGGATGGAGAGTGGCTGGGACCGGCTTTCGCGGGAAAGCATTTCGTCCAATTCATTACTCTCGATCAGCGAGATCGACTTCGCCCTGACATTGCCCGAAAGTGGGTCCAACATTTGACCACGGCAATCAGAGACAATGACAAACGACATCTGATAACAGTCGGACTTGTTGAGTGGAGCTTGGAGCGTCCGGGGCTGACCTCCGGATTCGTGCCTGAGAAGGTCGCAGACGATCTCGACTTCTTGTGCATTCACCTTTACCCGGAAAAAGGCAAGTTAGACGAAGCGATTGAGACGCTGGCGGGCTTTTCTGTTGGCAAACCAGTTTTGATCGAAGAGACGTTTCCACTGAAATGTTCGATGAACGAATTTGCTCGGTTTATTGAACGCTCGGAAAACATCTCCAGCGGTTGGATCGGCTTCTATTGGGGAAAGCCGCCGGAAGAACTTCGTCAATCTCAAGAAATCAAAGATGTTCTACTACTCAGTTGGCTCGACTTCTTCGTAAGCAAGGCGAAGGGCGGTAAGTAAGCTTCTCGCGGGGTAGCCCAGCTTGAAACCATATAGACCGAAGCAACCGTATTGGGTGTTCCGAAACATAAATAAAAATTTGAAAGTGACGGTGCGAGAAAGCACGATTCGCGGGGTGGCTCAGCGCGAACTCTGCAATCGCGAAGCGGAGCTTCAAAGCCGGTCGTTCCCAAGCCAAAGCTTGGGAACGAGGGAACGTGAAGTGATAGGAAACGTAGGGTGCTGTCGAGCCTCTGCGAGACGCAACGGATCGGCTGTGTCAGTTGAGGCGGTGCGTCTCGATGACTCGACGCACCCTAATTGGCTACTCCCCAGTCAACCTGATTTGACACTCATGGATCTGGCCCGACCAAGGCATCAGATCGCGTCTGCCTGACCAATCCTGCCAACCGAGATCGTCGATCATCCACTGTGGTGTTTCATCTACCATCCGCACTTGGCTACTCGATGAGAGACCGCCTAAGACGTTCTCCAAACAGTCCGCAATTCGTCAGCGATCAACCGAAACCAGAATCCTTCGATCTTGAGAGCACCGTTCTGACAACGGATTTCTCACATCGAATGGCGACTTTTGTCGGGAGTTCTCTGAAATGGAGTTGACGATTCCGATTTTTCTCGCTTGTGGCCTGCGATTGGCTAAGGCAGCACTCGAATGTGTGATTGCTGCAGCGATCGCGAATCCGGTCAGTTCAGTATTTGATCGATCAATTCGATCTCAAGGAGAAGATGATGAAGCGGAAAATATCAGTCTTGTTGGCCCCGAGTGTGGCAGCCACGTTGCTGCTGGGCAGTGGGATGTTTGTGATGGCTCAGGATGATGTACGAATCAAGGCAAAAGTTGATGCGAACGTCGATCAGCGAGATAATGCTGGTCAGCGTCCAGTCATTAGACTCAGCACAATTCTGAAATCGAAGGTCTTGATCCAACAAGACCGGCCGGCTGGCAATGTGGTGGATGTGGTGCTTAGTGATGGTGGCTGCATCGAGTATCTTGTGGTCATGCACGATGACCAGAACTACGTGGTTCCCTATAGCGCGACACAAGTGCGTTACGCAGACCAAGTCGTCTTCGTAGACCTCACTCCCGCGCAGTTTCAGAACGTCACGTACTTCAGTGGAAACAGTTGGCCAAATCTTTATGCACCCGCATATCGGAACCAAATTTACTCCTTCTACGGACTGAGTGTTCCACGAGCTGGGGTGAGCGTGAACGGAAGTCTTCCAAACACCAATCGGGCTCGCGCCGACAACGATCCTAAAACGGATCCAGCCACTCCAGAGACTCGAAAGACTCTGAAACCAGAACTGCCCAAGACGCCAACGACACCTGACCTCAAGAATCCGACGCTTCCCGAGAGCACTCCCAACGTCAAGAAGCCAATCGTTCCTGGCGATCAGCCTGGGCAAACTCCTCCCAAAGGGGTAATCCCATCGGCTCCCGACCGGAAGCCGGTTGTCCCACCGACGACCAATCCGATTCCGAAGGACTCGAAGGAAATTCCAAAGCCGAAACTCCCCCTATAGTCCTGTCCTGAAGTGTCGAGACCAGACTTGAGAACACGGCTTCGGGCGATCTAGAACTCTTTGCGAAACTGCCCGGCTGCATTAGCAGTCGGGCAGTTTTTTTAGGGGGCTGTCCTTGTGTGGTCGAACTGATCCACTACCAATGGTGTGTCTCCGCCGCCCGTCAACACGTTTGGCGAAGACCCTTTTCTAAAACGCTGTTATCCCTCACGCGGGCACAACTGAGACGTTAAGGGCTCGCGCAGAGTTATACTTCGCGCGGCGACGACTGATGTGTTTTAGGCGAGCCGCAGGCCGTCCGGCTGCGGGTTCTTGATCGCCGCAGGAAACCCGCATCACTCGTGGCCGCGCGAGGTATATACGTGCGCTGGCTTGGTCTATAAAAGACTGATCGAATCGAAGCGGCTCGCCAGATGAGCGAACTCCTCATGCAACTCGAACAAATCCTCAGCCCCGGTTCGAGCAAGCTGGCCCAATTCCGATGAGGCGAGCGGCAAGATTTTGTAGCCCTGTCGCGGACCGACAGCGCTACTTTGGGCAAATTCAATGACGCTGCTAGCCGGCTGTGCCCAGCAGTCGCGAACTGCCCGTCACGCAACTACCACGATTGCGTTGCGTGCTGGACTGGCTCGGCCGTGACTCTGCATCGAGCGGCTCAATCGACGACTTTCCGAGAGGTGGACGTGCGGCTCTGAACGTTTCAGCGGAAAGAATTCGGAGCCGCGCGGTCAGAACTCGCCGATCACTTCGCTGCCGCTGCGGGTTCCCAACGACTGGTAGATCGAAAAGTCGATCGACTCGATGATCGGTCGGACGGAGCCATCGCCCATCAAAAAATTGGCGAACCCGATGTGGGGTGCCGAGACATCGCGGTCGTCGGACTCGGGGTCGTTGGGGGTGTGCCCGGTTTGGAACAGGACCGTGTGACCGTGGTCATCGGTGGGGTCTGTCAGTTCGCGCACGGCCCCGGCCCACGTGGTCTCGTAGCTGAAGTGGTTGCCGTGAGTGGCACCGGGACGAAAGGGGCCGTTGGTTCGTTCACCCACCATCAGCGTGTTGGATAGCCCGTCGGTTACTTCGCCGAAACGGGTGCCGCTGTTGCGACTGAACAGACCGCTGCGCTGCTCTTGTGTGTCGTCCAAATCGGGCAGGCCAAACGAACCGACATAGCTGGCCATCGCATAGCGTTCGGGCCCCATTTCAAAATATCCGTTCACGGAAAACGTATCGTCCGGGCAGAGGAACTCGGACAGTCGAGTCTCGCGCGTCGCCAAGTTGCTCGGCGCGAAAATCGGCGCATCGAAGTTGAAGCCGGAGAAGAGTGCCGTCTGTTCCAATTGCGGCAGGATCATCGCGCCCCAGCCGAATCCCATCTGATTGCCGGCGGGACCGGGACGGTACACGTAACCGGGAGGGAGGCGATCGAAAGTCGATTGATAGTTGTGCAGAGCCAAGCCCAATTGTCGGAGGTGATTGCGACAGGTCGTTCGCCGGGCAGCGGCCCGCACCTGTTGCACGGCGGGCAGCAGCAGCGACATCAAGACAGCGATGATCGCGATGACGACCAGCAGTTCGATGAGCGTAAACCCGCAGCGAGTCGGCCGCGTCGCGCGTGAGCCTGCGCGGTGAAGATTGATTTCGTTGAAATGAGGCCCGTGTGTGTCCATGAGTTTTCTTTCCAAAGGAGGTTCATGTAGGGTGACGGCACGACGCCACGAAGTCGAGTTTGCCGAGGCGAGCGGCCTATCCCACGGGTCAGCCATTTCCTGTCGCTCGCCCTAGCCCGCTTTATTCATGAGGAACCACGGAAGACACGGAAGTTCACGGAAGGGATTGAGCTGAGGGACAATGCTGATTGACACACTGTCTGTTGCGCGGAAACGTCTTCACAGATCACAACCTCTGCTGCCGCTTTTCTTCCGTGCATTTCCGTGTTTTCCGTGGTGAATAATCCGGTCTATATCTCGCGCGGTCAGGATTGACGCTGCGGGTTCCACGAGTTGTTGCACCATCTACTGTAGTCTTGTCGCTCCGCCGACAAGATGTCCCGTCGGCGGAGCGACGGGACTACAGTAGACGCCTACGTCAATTTCGACCGCGTGAGGCATAGCGAAGTTCGCTCGCCCATTTGCTATTGAGAAACCGTGGCCGAAGTGGGCTTCGCGGGGAGCGTTGCCAGAACTCGACGAGCTTCGTCCGCGTCGAGGACTCCGAATTGCGGGTTGGTCGCAAGTGCCTGTTCGAGGTGAGTGCGGGCCTCGTCGAGCTGACCGAGCTGATGGTGGATCAGGCCCGCGTGAAAATGGAGTCGGGCTTCTTTTGAACCCGGTTGCAGAGCCTTGCCGATCGCCTCGGCAGCCTCATCGAAGAGGCCGTTGCGATAGAGCGCCCACGCCAACGAATCGTAAGCGTGAATGTCCTGTCGCACGGTCAGGTCGGTCTTCGCCAGCTCGAGTGCCCGCGCCGACTTGAGATTGCGGTGCGAGTAGAACAACGACAGCTCACGGCTGTATTCGGCAGGGGTCGCGTCCGATTCGAGGATCAGCTTTTCGGCGGACTCGTAGTCGCGACGAGCCTCTTCAGTGCGACCCAATTTGGTGTGAATGTCGCCCGTGGCCATGAAGAAAATGGGATCGGGAACGACGGCGATCGTGCGGCCGTAAGCCGCCAAGGCTTCGTCGTAGCGACCTTGTGCGGTGCGAAGTTCGGCCAGTCCGGCGAGGGCCAGAAAATACTGGGGTTGTGCGGCCACTGCCGATTCCATCTGCGTGTTGGCCTCGTCGAGCCGACCGTGATCGAGATAGAAGTGGCCCAAACGGACTTGATACCAAACTTTGCGAGGAGTCAGCTCCGAAACCTCCTGGCCCTCGACAACGTTCTTCACGGCGCGGATCAAGAGTTCCTGAGCCACTGCCGGCTGTCCGCGCACTTCGGCGAGGTGAGCTTGCCGGACCCACAAGCCGGGGGCGGGCTGTTTGAAGAGCTGCTCGATCTTTCCATACGATGCCTCGGCCGCAGAGTAATCTCCCAGTTCCATCTGCGCGTCACCGACGATGGCCATCGCTTCCATGTGCGACGGATCCTGCTCCAAAACCTGTTTGGCAAAACCGAGTCCTTCCCGGAACTGATGCCTCGAACAGCAGACGCCTGCCAGCGCGAACAGAGCTTCGCGGTCGTTGGGACGCAGCTTGAGCGCGGCGTGCAAGGCTTGTTCGGCCAGCGGATAGCACGCTTCGTCGCCGTGATCCTTCGCCTTGCGCACGAGCTGGTTGGCGAGATGAATGTAATTCAGGGCGACTTTGGGATGTCGCTCGATCCGCGCCTGATAGAAACGAATCGCTCGTTCGATCGACGCCGTAGGTGACTCTGGTTCAGCCGTATCTGGCGGTTCGAGTGCCGGTGTTTCGTCGGCAATCGCGGCGGCGGATTGCCCGAGAGCGGGATCATCGGCGAAGGTCGGTGAACTGCCAGCCACGCAGGCCAGCATCGCAGTGATCGCACAGCGGAGACTCGGAGCATCAATTCGCATTGCAGCATCCTCGGTGAAGTCGGGAAGTGAAAGGAGTGTCAACGGCATTCTGTAGATAAGCGTTTTTTGGTTCCCTCTCCCCCGTCTTCCGAGGAGAGAGCTAGAGATGGGGAACTGATTCAGGATCGCTCCTCACCGGGCCTGTCCCGCGAAAGATGGGGTAGAGGCCGAAACCGGAATGCCGTTGACACTCAAAAGAAATTGCGTGGAGCCGTTTGGGGATTCGGCTTCGTGTCGAGGTGGTCATCGCGGCCCGCGTGTTCAGGGTTGGTCCGGCGGCCAGCCCGAGAGCAACACGGGCGCGATTTCCAGTGACCGTCGATCAAACGGGTGTGTCTGATCGATCGGTCACAATAGGCAGGCAGGAGGCGTGTCAATCCTGCCGTCAATTCAGATGCGGAGCAGCCAAGTACGGGAAGACGGCACGAAACGGCCGGTCGTTGGCATCGACTGAATCCGTCGTCAGACCACCGTTGGTCACGATCCCCAGTTCGGCATCAATCACATCGTCGGCCAAGCGTCGGCCATTGAGGAACCCCGCCGCCGAAGTAGTGTCGAACGGGATCATGTCGGGCAGCACGACCCCCGCGACGGCCGCCGCATAGTCTTCCGTGTTTCCAAAACCCGTGACGAGTGCGTCGATCACTTCCTCCGACCAGTCTTCGACATCGAAGTAGGGATGTCCGAAATTGAAGGCGTTCTTGAAATTGCCACCGGGGTTGTGGAAGCGGTTCGGGCGGATAAACACAGTGTTGATCGCGGGCAGTCCCATCCGATCGACTTGGAACTGCTTGCGACCGTGCAATTCCGTGGTGGCAGACCAAACCGCGATTTTGCTCGCACCCAGAAGTTGGCTGGGAATCTCCAACACAATGGCGGTGACGTTGAAGCCCTCGAAGAAATTGTTCTCCAATCCGTCGTTGAACTCGCGCACCGCATCCGCCGAATCGTGACCACGGAATGCATCCAGGTCGAAGAAGAACGGGTCATCGAACAACCCGGCCGTCACTTTGATGCCCCCCGCGATCAACGTTGTTTTGGACGCTTCCGCCGCACGCGCCAGCAACCGAGGACTGCGCCGAATGTCCGTCACCGAATAGAACTGCCTGCCGTTCTTCACGGGTAGGAACTTGAAGGAGTAGGTGATGTCTTCAACAGCATCGCCGTCGGTATCGATGTTGAACTCGTAGGTTCCGGTCGCACTGAAGGCAGGTTTCTCACCGGGAATCGAAAACGGGTTCACGGTCATCACGAGGACCGTGTTTTTCGAATTCGCTGGCGACTGAAACACATACACGTCGTTGATGTCCAGCTTCTTGTCGCCGCCATTTTCGGTCAGCAGCGCGGGAGCATCGCGATGATCGGCGGCGCTGGTCGCGCCAATTGACGCTAGGCCACTCAGCAGGCCCGCCAACAAAATTGTCAACACGTTCAGTTTCTTCCGCATGGTTTACCTCATTTAAAAACAGGGAAAGTGGCAGGCCCGATTGGGCCATCGAACAAGGGCTTCTCGCAATCGGCCGGGGCAGGACTGAGGGGCTGCAAAGGAAGACCGGAGTTTCGCGAGGACGCTCCAACCCCGGCCACCGACGCTCCCTATTGCAGCAAAGTATTAGTTGGCGGACGGCGCCACAGGCGCATCGAGGACCGTGAGTCCTGTGTACTCAAACAGCCCCATGACCGGGGTGCCCACCAAGGTGGCGCGGCCGGTCACGTTGTCGATGGCGTAGAGACCCTGAAGTCGGCGACCGACCGAGTTCATCACGGCGAACGATTTGACGTTGGTCGTACTCGAAACGTCGTAACCCGCTACGGCGGTCACGTTCACGCCGAGACGGCCGATCGTCCGCAAGCGGCCCGTGTTGTTGGCAACCGTCACCAACACATCGAGCTTGGTGTCGATCCCGCGCTGTTGTGAACCGGTTGCGGGGTCTAGATCATTGTTGTCGTAGGCGATACCGACGACGTTCGGGTTCTTGCCCGCGTTGACATCGGGAACCGGGTTTGTGTCGGGAGCGGCTCCGGTCGCATAGAACAGGTTCGTCGCGAGCGGCATCGCGACCGCACCCGTGTCGGGGTTGAAGACGATGTTCATGTCGTTGTCGGCCACGAGGCGCACGCGATCAATGGTGGGATTGAAGTCGAAACCAAACTCGGTCGGCTTCGGTTGTCCGCGCAGCAAGGGAGGTGGAGTGAACGGAGCCCCCACCGGCGTTGCCATCGCCGCGACGGTCATCGCATCGATGACATACAGCTGCAGCGTGCCGGTCTTGGTGTTTCGACCGACCCCGTAAATCTGGCCGGTCGCGGGTCGCAGGTCGATCCCCACCAGTTGTTCGTCAGTAGCCAGTCCGATCAGAAGCTGGATCGAGGTCGGCACTGTGGGGTCATCCGAATCCATACCGACCAACAAAGGGTACGTTGCCAACCGGGTCAGTCCTACCAGATCATCCGCCTGCGCCGGGAAACCCGCCGCGCAAACCCAAAGGGCCGCAAACAAACATCCCGACATTTTCCAAGTGAGTGATCTCATACTGTTGCCTTTCAAGAGGAGTGAAATCGGGTCGCGATGCCGAAACAGCATCGCGACGAGTCAGGCCCGCAGAATGGACATTGGTCTGTGAGGGGACGATCCGGGTCACTTCACTTCAACAACGCCGGAGGCGTGGCGACAATGAAGCCGACCAGTTTTTCGACCTTGGCGTCCGTGATCATTTTTTTCGGATGAGGCGGCTTCGTGTTGCGGTCTGTTCGCTTTGAATGAGCCGCGAAAACCTCGTCATGCCAAGTTCTACGCACAGGCGTCGCGAACGGATTTAAGTTTTTCTTCAGCCACTTGAAAGCGCGCAAATTGTTTAGAGAATGAATCCAAATCCAAAAGATGGTCGTATTGCTTTCGGTCTCGGAGCGAGCGACATGGCGCAGGTCGAACGTTCCTCGGCCCGTTGATTCCTGAGGCTGATTGAACCGAGATGATGGAAGCGACAGACGAGCAGTTGCTGGTCAGAGTCGGCGCGGGCGATTCGTCCGCGTTCGAGCAGCTCTATGACCGTTATGCCGGGCGCGTGCTGGCGTTGTTGATTCGACTGTTGAGAGACCGTCGCGATGCAGACGACGTGTTACAAGAAACGTTCTGGCAGATTTGGCGAACGGCAGCGACCTTCGACGCCGGACGAGCGAATCCGGTCGCGTGGATGCTGTTGATTGCGAGGTCTCGCGCGATCGACGCGCTGCGCCGACAAAGTCGCAGGCCGGTGAGTGAACTGAATCAGGAGCCAGCGACGCAACGTGATCCCGCGCACCAGTTGCAGACGCGGGAATTAAGTGCGACGGTGCATCAAGCGCTGAGCCGCTTGGGGGACGACCAGCGGCAAGCGATTCAACTTTCTTTTTACAGCGGCCTGTCGCACCAAGAGATCGCCAACGAACTCTCCATCCCATTGGGAACGGCGAAAACTCGCATCCGCCAAGGAATGCTCAAGCTGCGAGATTTACTCGGTGGCCTCTCGAAGGAAGCGCAATCATGACGACCAGTCGCAGAGAAATAGAACCGGTTGTGCCACTACGCGCTCCCGGCTCTGAAAACGTGTTGCCCGTCGAAGACCTAGCCTCGCTGTTTGTCGCCGGTGCCTTGAACGAGATCGAACGATTCGAGGTCGAGCGACGTTTGGTCGCCGGTGATGAGGCTCTGCTGGCGGCCGTGCGAAGCTGGGATGATGTTGTCGAGGCACTCGGGACAACGCTGGAAGCGGTCCCGCCCGACCCTCGGATCAAAGCGGCACTGCTCTCGCGGATCGACCCGGTTTCACGAGCGGCACCGGAGCAAGCGGACCTCAGTGCGCCGGTTTCAGTCAATCGGGCTTTGGCTGCACCCTCGCAAATCGTTCGCCGCGCGGACGGCGCTGTCTGGCGATCCGCTGGTGCGCCCGGTGCGAGTGTTCGTGTTCTGAATGCCGATCGCAAACAGGGACGAATGACCACACTGATGAAGATCGACCCCGGTTGCCACTTCCCCGAGCATCCGCATGTAGGTGAGGAAGAGTGCCTAGTCATCTCGGGCGACCTGATTGACGGCGACCTCATACTCGGTCCAGGCGATTACGTTCGCTCTGCTGTGGGAACTCACCACAACGAACTCACCACGCGCACAGGGTGTCTCTGCCTCGTGATGTCGTTCCGACTGCTCACAATCGCGGAGCATGCAGATCACTAACGACTTGCGGGAAGCACGATTCAGTTGCCGTCAATTTGAATTGACTCGCTTGTCGCCGCCATGAGGCAGATTCTGCATTATTTCCCCACCGTTGCTGGTCTCCTGCCGTCTGAATCCTCATCGCCACAGATCGGCCAGCAGCCAGACCGCGCTGATCGTCGCCAGTCCCAGCACGATCGTCTGAAAGGTTTTTTGAGGGACTCGTTCGAGTAACCACTTGCCGGACCACAGTCCGGCGAGGACCGACGGGATCAGGCAGACGTTCAGGGTCAGCGAGCCAACGTTGATCAGGCCAAGATGGACGCTGAACGGCACCTTCGAGATGTTTACCAACAAGAACAGCCACGCCATCGTGTGGACGAACTGATGCTTCGGCAGTGACAGGATGATGAGGTATGCCGAGGCAATCGGGCCCGCCGCGTTCGCCACCATCGTGGCAATCCCCGTGAACAGTCCCGTGAACCAAGCGAACAGCGTCGAGTGCGGCAGCAGCGCGTCGAAGCGCGGGAACTGTTGTCGCACGACTTGCAGCACCAGCATCGCCAAGACCATCGCTCCAATGACCGGTCGAAAGGCCGCGTCCGGAATGATCATCAACAACAGCCATCCAGCCACGATTCCCCAACCCACGGGCCACGCCAGTCGCCGAATCTGACTCCACTGAACGTGTTCGCGAAACGTCGATGCGGCAATCACGTCGGCGAAGATCAGCAGCGGCAACACGATCCCGCTGGAGGCTCGCCCCGGTACTGCCGCCGCCATGAACGTGACCCCCAGTAATCCCATTCCCGCCAACCCCGCCTTCGACACGCCCGAACAAAACGCGGCGGTCAGGACGAGCATCCATTGCAGCAGAGTGAAGTCGGGCATGACGAGGTTTCCATTCCTGTTGACGACGTTGATGGGGGAATGCGAGTCGTGGAACGCCTCGCCGAGCAGCCCGTTGAAAAAGTCACCCGCAGCGTGAGTTCAAATCCTTTTTTCAACAGGCTGCTATACCTCGCGCGGCGGAAAATGAGGTGTCGAAAGATCAGCCGGAACGCGCTAGCGTCCGGTTCGGAATTCAATCGTCTCTCGAACCGGACGCTAGCGCGTTCCGGCTAATGGGGTGAGCCTCATTCTCCGCCGCGTGAGGTATATGTCGCTTCGTCGATCACGATCAGATCGCGGCGAGACTGCGTGAGCATTTCATAACCGGTCTCCGTGACCAGCACATTGTCGATGAGGCGGGCACCGAGTCGTTCGTCACCGAGGAACACCGGAGGCTCAACCGTGATGACCATCCCCGCTTGCAGCAGACTCGTGCTGCCGCCGAAGAGGTAGAGCGGTTCGGCCCATGAGGGAGGCGAACCGGGTGCGAGTCCGTAGCCCGAGAGGTGGACTCGGCCATGATTGAGTTCCGCGTCACTGATGACTTGCTTAGCGGCTTCATGCGGGACGACGGCGGGAACACCGGCACGAACGTTGGCGAGACAGGCATCACTGGCTCGACGCACCACGTCATAGATGTCCTGCATCCGCGCGGTCGGTGGACCGAGGCAGAACTGCCGACCAATCGTCGCAGTGTAACGCTTGAATGTGGCACCGTATTCGATGTTGCCGAAGTCGCCACGTTGAAGACGGCGGTCGGTTGGTGCTCCGTGACTGAAGCACGAGCGATCACCCGAAACGAGATTGATCGGACTGGCCGCCAACCCGCTCCCCGATGTCAGCAGTGCGTGATAGACCTCGCCCGCAAGTTCCAGTTCGCTTCGCCCCACTGCGAGCGAATTCAAGAAGCGCGTCAGGGCCACGTCGCCAATGCGAGCGGCCGCGCGGATGTACTCCAATTCGCGCGGCGACTTCACCAGTGTCAGTTCGTGAATCAGGTTGGTCGCTTCGGCGATGAGTGACTCGCCGAAGAGCTGCTTGAGGCGGACGTAGTGATGCGGGTGGAGATAGAACGCGGGGACTTCCATCCCGATCCGCGAACCGGGCAGACCGAGCGATCTCGCGACAACATCGAGCGCCGCGATCGGGTCTTCCGGTTCGCCGCCGCCCCACGTGTGCAGTTCATCGACCAGCGCGTCGTCTCGAAACTCATTCCGTTCGCCAGCGCGCGTCAACACGTGAATCGGTCCCGGCTTGGCTGAGATCAACAGGCATTGAAACTCCTGATAGCTCTTCGCATCCGACCCGGTCAGCCAACGAATCGACACCGGATGAAACACAAGTAGCCAATCGAGACCCGCCGCGCCGATGGCCTCACGGGCGCGAGACCGTCGCGCAGCAAACTCATCAGCAGTGAAGTCGTGTTTGGACATGGTGTGAGGCTTGAGTCGAGATGTTCGTGGTGCGGTGAGAATTAGCCAGCGTGTTGAACGGAGAGTCTCGGGCATGGAATGACTGAGCTAAGGACCGGCGCATGATGCACGGTCGTGATTTGTTGCGCCGGGTGCCGTCTCTGTGTCTTCATCCGTGCTCCAGCCCTGCCATCCGTGCGGTTCATGTCCTTCAGATCGGGTAATCGCACGGATGGCAGGGCCGGGGCACGTATGAAAGCCAATCCCGCCAGTGGTTGATGCGCCAGTCCTAACAGCCCGTTGAAAAACTGTAGGATGGCCTTCTAGGCCGTCGTTTTTCTGCGGGAAATCGGATGGGCAAGGTGCCCATCCTAAGTTTTTCAACGGGCTGCTAAGTAGGCGAGGCATTCCATGACTCGCATTCGCGAGACTCGTCAACCGGTCAATCTTGACCGCGTGAGGCATCATTCAGAATCGTCTGCGCGGCACGCGATGTTCTCATTTAGTCGGCCCAGAAACGACCGCGCAGCTCAGGCTTCCGTTGAGCGCGGTGGCGGTTCGGGCAACGTGATGGCGAACCAGACTGCTCCGCCCAGTCCCACGATCACGCAGGCGATGGTGATCGCACCCGGCCAGCCCATGCGTTCCGCCATGATCGGTGTGAGGACCGGTGAGATCAGGCCGCCAACGTTGCCGATCGTGTTCATGAATGCGCCCGAGAAGCCACGCGATTTCCCGCCGATGTCCGTGGCCGTGGTCCAGAAGACTCCCTCGCACATGCCGAGTGCGGCCATCGAAATCGCCAGACACATCGCCACGTTGATCTGCCCGGTGACGTTCACGCCGAGCAATCCGAACAGCGCACCCAGTCCCATGCCGGTCACCACGATCACGCGCCGACCGCGCGCGGTCCCGAACCGTTGGCAGATGAAATCGGTACTCATCCCCCCGATCGCCATCCCAGCGCCCATCGCCAGCATGATCCAGAAGGAAGCCCAGCGTGCGTCCACCTCGGGCACGTGCAGCACCGACTTGAAGTAGTAGTCCATCCAGTAGAAGAACAGATATTGGAAGTAGCCATACGCGCCGTAGCTCAGCGACAGCAGCCAGAGATTGCGTTGCCATAACAAATTCCAGCCCGCTCCGGGATTGGTCTCATTCGTCGTGGTGAGTGAGTTCGATGACGGACTCGGCACAGCACTCGCGGGCAACAGCGTCTGCGTCATCCCGCGCCACATCAGGCTGTACCCGATCAACAGCAACCCGCTGACCACGAACGCGAGTGGCCAGTTCAGGCGGTCCATCAACCAGCCGAATGCCGGGTAACAGAAGGCGATGCCAATGACTGCCCCCGCCGTGACCATGCCGTTGGCGGTGGCTCGACTCCGGTCGGACATCAAATCCGAGACGAGATGCGCCGCACCGGGATGGAGCGGTGAACTGCACAGACCCGCTAGTCCGCGAATCACCAGCAGGCTCAGCCACAGGCCCTCGGCACTGTTCGTCAACCAGCCGAGCGTTCCGGTCAACATGACGAACACACCCATCGTCACGCCATACAACGTCAACGCTCGTGCCGACCCGATGCGGTCAATCAACCAACCGCCGGGCAACATGCCGAGCGTGTAGACGATCAGAAATGCCGTGTAGACCCAGCCCATGCGCGTCTCGCTCAGACCCAGCTTCGGGATGAAGACTTCACTCCCGGCCACCGAAATGCCAACGCGATTGAAATGGCCGAGTGCCGCGAAGCCCATTAACAACACGACCATCCGCCAGCGAACAGCCGACGACAACGAACTCGCAACGGGCAGAGGATCCATGAGCGTGTCATTCCTTACAGGAGGTGTTGGTCTGTCGTCGGCATCGCGTTGTTGCACGATGAGCAGGCAGAAGTAGAACCATGAAACTTGCAGCGCAGGACACCCGCCATCCAAGCGAAGAGTTTGAACCACGGAAGTCACGGAACGGAAGGAAGAATTCAGAACCACGGAAGACACGAACCACACGAAAAGAAGTGGGGCACGGGAAGAGATTCTTGGTTGAGCCTTCTTCCGTGTCCTCCCCCCATTTCGTGGCTTGGGTGTCTTTCGTGGTTCAATCTCCGCTCTTCTTTCCGTGAACTTCCGTGTTTTCCGTGGTTGACTGGAATGCTCCCGCGAGTGGTCGATCGACTGCGTGTTGCAAAATCTTCGCGCCACGCAAAAAAATAAATTGTGAGTAGTACGAATGACACGAAGCAGACCTCACTGGATGCAGATCATTTGTCGAGCGATCTCTTCAACGTCCAAATGTCCGTTCTTTAATCGGCCTTCATGCCTCACTCTTAATTCGTGTCATTCGTGAGACTCGTGGTTAAAAACTCTTCTAACTCACCCGGTACTTCGCGGCCACATGGTCGGGAAAGTCGTAGCCGATCCCCGGTGAGTTGGGGAACGCGATCTCACCATTCTTCACAGGGAAGCCTGCCCCTTGAAGTTCTCGGCGCAGCGGGGAATCGAACACTTCAGCGGGAGCGAACTCGATGAACGGCGTGATCGGCGAGTAGGCCGCCAAGTGGACCGATGCCGCGCCGAGGATTTGCGTGGACCAGTTGCCGGGACAGACCAACGCGCCGCGCGGCACCGCGAGATCAACGATTCGCTTGGCTTCAGTCAGCCCGCCGCAGGTCGTCATGTATGGTTGCATCACCGAAACGCGACCGCGATCGAGCATATCGAGGAACTCCCAGCGTGTGACTCCATGCTCACCCATCGCCAGCGGGATCGAAGTCAGTTCGGACAACCGCGCATACGGTTCGGTCGAATCGACGGGGAATGGCGTCTCGAAAAAGAAGATGTCGAGTTCTTCCAGCTCACGACAAATGCGCGCCACTGTTGGAACATCGTTGAACAGATAGCCGACATCGACCATCAGCGTTGGCTCTGGCCCCAACAGCCGTCGCGTGCGTCGCGCCAACTCGACGACCTCGCGCGGCGACGACATCATCGGCTCGACTTTGAAGGCGCGGTATCCGAGTTCCAGCAGGCGTTCGACTCGTTCCGTTTGCTGAGTGAACATCGACTCCCCACCCCAGACATCCGAGACGATCGTGCAGTACGGCACGACGCTGCGCGAACAGGTTTCAGAGTGAGTCTGGAACGGCCCGCGTTGCACTCCGCCCAACAACTGCCAGACGGGTTGATTCAACGCCTGACCGTAGATGTCCCAGAGAGCGACATCCAACGCCCCGAGAATGATGATCTCCCAACCGCGTCGATTCGTGTGGATGAGTGCGTCCCAGACCTGCTGCCACACTCGTTCGGGATGCGTGATCTCCTGTCCGATCAACAGCCGACCGAAGTGCGTCTCCGGCCCACCGACGGTCGCCTGCACGACACCGGGCGGCACACGAAAAACCTCGGACAATCCGACGAGTCCGTCACTCGTGTGGACTCGCAAACAAGCGAGCGGTTCGATGCCCCCCTGGTCCGGGTCCACTCCCGGCCCGTCGCCGATAACAAACGTTTCCAGCCGCGTGATCTTCAACATGAGGTCGCTCCGTTGATTGCGTTCTCCCAACGAACTCCGAGAATCGTCTGCCGCCGTCCGATCTCACCGTGCATCCCCGCAGGACATCACTCGCCATGAGAATTGATTCGATCGACTTTTTCTATCTGGCCATGCCTGAAGTCCACGATATCGGAGACGGGAGCCAAGACGCGCTGCTCGTGCGGGTCTGCGCGGGGGACGATGTCGGTTGGGGTGAGTGCGAGGCGGCACCGCTCGTGTCCATCGCGAGCTTGGTCTGCCCGATGTCGCACAGTGCCTGCAAACCGGTCCAAGCCTCAGTCCTCGGTCAGTCAATCGACAGCGTGGACGACATTCGGCGGATCGGCAACTTGGTGCGAGCCAACAGCCTCGACCTGTTGCAAGCCGATCACACGCTCTCGGGGATCGACATCGCGCTGTGGGACTTGCTCGGCCGTCGCTGGGATGAACCGGTTTGGAAGCTGCTCGGCTACAAGCAGTCTTACGCGAAGACCCCTTACGCCTCCGTGTTGTTCGGCGATACACCGGAAGCGACATTGCTCAAGGCGCGGATGATTCAGTCGCAAGGGTTCCGCGCGGCGAAGTTCGGTTGGGGACCGTTTGGCTTGAGCAGTGTGGCTGCCGACGAGGCACAACTTCACGCCGCGCGCGAGGGACTGGGCCACGATGGCATTCTCTTGATCGACGCCGGAACGGTTTGGAACGACAACGTCGCTGCGGCCCGCGCACGACTGCGCGCGCTCAAAGAAGTGGGCGCGACTTGGCTTGAAGAACCGTTCGTCTCGGGGGCGCTCACGGAGTACCACGCGCTGTCAGCAGACAGTGGTTCGGTCGGGCTGGCGGGAGGCGAAGGCTGTCACAACTTTCACATGGCGAAGCAAATGATCGACCACGCGGGACTCAAGTACATTCAG
>JAYTXB010000343.1:0-3365 GCA_043743205.1 Schlesneria sp. | reverse complement strand
GCCATTCGTGTTGATCATTGTGGCAAATCAGCCGCAGGGCGCTAGCCCCGGTTTGTTTTCGCTTAACCGGGGCTAGCGCCCTGCGGCTGATGAATGCGTTCCAACACGAATGACGGAGACCCCAATTTCAAAGTAGAGTGGGACCAGCTCGCTTCGAGCGCCGGCCCACCCAGAAAAAATATCGCGAATTGATGGTGGGCCGGCGCGGCGAAGCGCCACTAGTCCCACTCTACCGTTTGCTCAACCTCAATTTGGACGCTGCCGTGGGAGGATGCAACCCGCCGCGTGAGCAAGAGCGTCATGGTTTGACCACACATCTCAGGTCCATTCGGAAAGCTGGCTGATGATGACGAGCAACTACAACGCGAGGCCTTTTTCAAGCCGGATTCGTCTTACCTGAGCCAGTACGTCGTCGATGATCTCACTGTTGCGTTCGAGTGCTTTGTATTCCAAATAGTTCACCGCGAGGTTGGCGAACACCGTAATGAGCGCGGCCGTCAGATGGATCGTCGCAGCGGAGACGCCGAACCAACCGCGTGAGTGCATCGGTGCGGCGGGGTCGGCTGCGGCACCCAGTGCCCCCGTGAAGATCAGCAGCAAGAAGCAGCCGACCATCGCTGGAATCGTACGGTACTTGAGCGCCTTGCTCTGATGGTAAAGCTCAGGGCCGAGGCTGTAGGCGTCGGATGTTTCTTCAATCCAGCGCCCCGTTCCCATGAAGTAGGTCAACACGATGGAATGGACGAACGTGGCGAAGACCAAGGCAGCGAGTGCCGCCAGAAAGTGGTATTGCACTCCCGCCTGAACTCCCTTGTCGAGAACCCGAGGATCATCAATCGACAAACCGAGAACCATCGCCACCACCAATGTGACCGCGCTCAATAACGACAACTGCAAAAAAATACGAACCACAACAACTCCTGAAAACTGAGGCAATGCCTGTCACGAGTACAACTGACGTATTGGCCTCGTTTATCTGCGTGGGCAACACCTGAATAACCCAGCCTAATGACCAATCACCAGTTCACCTCGAACTTGATCTTGGCGGCAAGTTCAACCAGAACTTGAGCATCGCAGATTCGCAGCGGTACGGTCTCAGCCAGAGCCGTCTCCATTGAAGTCGCCGCAGACTCGGACTGCCTCGCCGTCAGTGTTGGTCCCCATTTCGTGAGTAGTGTATCGCGCGAGCCAAACTGATCGGGGTCGATTGCCTGAACGAAGTGTTCGACCGTATTGGCCATGCGGTTCGCCTTACGCTTGCGTGACATTGGCTCACTTCCCGCGAGGCCAGCAGCCAACAGTCCGATTGCCAGCGCGGGAGCCTTGCCGAAGTTCAGACTGTGATCGCGAATGATCAGCGGCGCTGAGCCTGCTGGAACCGGGAGCCCCCAAGCCAGCGCATGGTCACCCGCATCAACGAGGACTTGCTCGGCAAAGCTGTTCGTAACGAAACCGATTAGGCCGACCTCGGCCGCCAATCGAGCGATCCCTCCCACGTCGCCGCAGAGTCGGCTGTTTCGGATCACGACCGATCCTGTCCCGACCGCGCGCGCCTTCTCGATGGCCAGCAGCATGGCACGTGTTGCTGCCACATGACCGATGCCGGTGCTGCCATCAAGCAATGCGACTGCGGCAGTGTCTTTTAAAGTGATGATCCGCGCGCGAGGATCGATGTCGCCGAGGTCCATCGCATCGAGAAACTGCGTCAGTGAACCGACACCCTCAACGACTTCTCCGCACTGATCGGCCTCGATCATTCGAGCGACCACGATCTCAGCCTCGACTGCAAACATCCCTCGGCGTTGCAAGAGCTTCAAAATCAAGCCGGACAGAGACGCGCGATCCACTCGCGTCACGGCTTGCTCGCCATCATTCGTGGCCAATGGTTCCATGGTGAGTCTCGATGAAGAGGGTAAAGCCAGCGGTCGTTGGATTAGCCCGGAGATCTCTGGCTGTTACGTTAAACTTGGAGCGAACGCAGTTGAGATACGAATCACATTCTCCCATGTGAGGTATACCTCGCACGGAATGAACTGAGACATTTTCTGACGGACCTTGGGCACCAAACTTCCAAAGTCTTCTGAGACTTCGGAAGTCGTCTCACGACGATCGTCAAACGTCTCACATTGGGCCGCGCGAGGTATAAGAAACGGTGCGCCAACATGGCAAATACCGGTCGCATTCACAGCCCCGCAGCCCGTTAGGATCAGCAGGACTTTCAGTGGTTCATTGATCTTTAATCAGCGCACCGTCGTCGTCGATCAGTTTCTCGATTCGTCGGACTTGAGGTTCCCGCTGATTCGGGAGATTCACTGCGCGGAACTCCGTCTTACGACCAATCAGGCGTTCGATCCAGAAGTCGGCCAACTCACGGACTTCGACGCGGTTGCTTCTCAACAGACCGACGAGTTGAATTGAGGTCAACTTGTCGCGCCCGTCGTCAGGTGTGAACCCCCACAAGAGCCGGTACATAACTTCGACATCAGCAGGCGGGTAGTGATTCCCCAGTGCCTTCTGGAGCAGCGCACCATGTTCTGCGTTGAGCGGGAGCCAGAAATAGAGTCCGTCGCGAGCGGCGAAACGACCTTCCTCGTGATGGCATTCTGCCAGAGCTTGAACCAGGGCCAGGTAGGACTGAGTGAGCGCCAACCCTCGCACAGCCAGTTCCGAGACCTTTGAGTTCGGGTGTTGCAACAACGCCAACAGGGACGCTTCGGCCGGTTGATCGAGCGAGAACTCTTTTTCAAACAGGGTGGCATAGCGTCGTAGAGGGTTGAGTTTTCGCTTGCTGGCGTCGGTCCAATCGGGTGCCGTAGGGAAGGAGACCACTGCCGGCTTACCACCCGCGACGTGCTCAGAGGAGATCGGCAGTCCGGTTCGCTCAATCACTTCCTGAGCCGCTCCGAGAGCCGTCGTCCACTGCACTCTTCCGGCGAGGACATACAACACACTCGAGTAACGATTCGGTTCGCGAACCTTTTCAAAACCGAGCGGCTGTAACGGCAAGACTTCGAGGGCACAGACCGTCTCGGGGGTGAGCAGTTCCAATTTCCAAATGTCTTGACCGACGACGATCGACAGTGCCGTGGACCGTGGCGGGTCTTGGCGACTCCCGTGGAAGAGGACGCGTCCACGATGAATCTCCAGCCCCGTCGTCGCGAGATCGGTGGCATCCAAGACGCGCACCATCGAGTCTCCCAAAATGGTCGCTCGAACAGCACCTTGGTCAAAAGTCAGCGCCGCCTCGTAGGGTTCCAAGCAGGCGAGCAATTCGCCCGGCTTTACGGCTGACTGCTTCGGAGTGAGCAGCCAATGCTGGTCGGCATCATTGAAGTGGAGCAGCACGCCTTCATTCGAGGTGAACA
>JAYTXB010000342.1:0-1134 GCA_043743205.1 Schlesneria sp. | reverse complement strand
CGCGGCGTGAAAGGGACGACGGGAACGCAGGCGACGTTCCTCTCACTGTTCAATGGCGACCATGCGAAGGTCGAAGAGTTGGAGCGCATCGTCTGTCACAAGCTGGGGTTCTCGTCGGCGTATGCCGTGACCGGTCAGACGTACTCGCGCAAAGTCGATGCGCAGGTGATCGACGTGCTGGGTGGGCTGGCTCAGTCGGCTCACAAATCGGGATCGGACTTGCGATTGCTCCAAAGCCGCAAAGAAATTGAAGAGCCGTTTGAGAGGCATCAGATCGGTTCGTCGGCGATGGCCTACAAACGGAACCCGATGCGGTCCGAGCGCATGTGTGGGCTGGCTCGATTTGTGATGAGCCTCGCATCGTCGGCCGCTCAAACGACGGCGACACAATGGATGGAGCGGACATTGGACGACAGTGCCAACCGCCGGTTGACGATCCCGCAAGCGTTCCTCGCGACCGACGCCATTCTCATTTTGTATCGCAACGTGGTGGATGGTTTGGTCGTCTATCCGAAGGTGATCGCGAAGCATCTCGATGAAGAATTGCCGTTCATGGCGACCGAGGAAATTCTGATGGCCGGCGTGCGCGCTGGCGGCGACCGACAAGACCTGCACGAACGGATTCGCGTTCATAGCCAAGCGGCCGCACGGCAGGTGAAAGAGCAGGGGCAAGCGAACGATTTGATGAGTCGCCTGCAAACGGACTCGGCGTTCGCGACGGTCGATCTGACGGGAACGCTCGACGCGAATCGCTTCGTGGGCCGCGCTCCCGAGCAGGTCGATGCGTTCATCGCCAACATCATCGAACCGATCCGCGATCGCTACGCCAGTGAACTCGAACAGACGGCCGATGATCTGCGCGTGTGAACCAGACGGCAGGCGGAACATCCAGAAGACTTCGAGCACCAGACCGCAACACATCCCGCCGGTGTGTCTCCCCCACCGACCCCGTGTCGGCGGGGGAGACGAACGGTTCTCTGACATCGCAAGCGTTGGCGCAATAGTGCTCATTTTTGAAATCAGGCTCTCGGCCATTCGTGTTGATTCTTGTGGTACATCAGCCGCAGGGCGCTAGCCCCGGTTCGATTTCGCTTAACCGGGGCTAGCGCCCTGCGGCTAATTTCTGCGGACCAA
>JAYTXB010000341.1:0-7281 GCA_043743205.1 Schlesneria sp. | reverse complement strand
AATGAAGGCCATCACTTCGGCTCGGCTGGCGGGGTTGGTTTTGAAGAGGCCGCGGACGGCGCTGGTGATGGTGATGCTGCCCGGTTTGCGGACGCCGCGAATCGTCATGCAGGTGTGAGACGCTTCGATCACGACGATCACTCCCTTGGCGTCCAGCTCTTGCTGCATCAAGTCGGCGATCTGGTGCGTCATCCGTTCCTGAACTTGCGGGCGGTGCGAGACCTCTTCCACCACGCGAGCCAGTTTCGACAGGCCGACCACCTTGCCTCGCGGCAAGTAGCCGAGATGAGCGGTCCCCATGAACGGCAGCAGATGATGTTCGCACATGCTGTTGAAGCTGATGTCGCGGACGAGAACCAGTTCGTCGTAGGTCTCGGAAAAGACCCGCTTCAAATGGCGTGCGGGATCGAGGCGCAGACCTGCGAAGAGTTCGGCGTACATCCGCGCGACGCGAGCGGGTGTGTCGAGCAGCCCCTCGCGATCGGGGTCTTCGCCGACGGCGGCCAAGATTTCGCGAACGGCGCGCTCCATGCGAGGCAAGTCCACGGGGCGTTCCACGAGTGGTACGGCCTGTGTTTCGGGCGTGCAATGAACGCAGTCATCGGTCTCGGGGGACGAGTCATTCAAGGCAAAAATTCCAAGAGATGTTTGAAGCGGCGGCGTATCGTAGGCCGGGTCTATGGGACCGTCAAACGGCGTGACAACGGCTTGTTTCAGTGGAACGTCATCACGAAGCCCTCTTCATCCGTGCTCCGGCCCTGCCATCCGTGCGATCGACTCAGGTCCAGTAAAAAGGGATCGCGCGGATGGCAGGGCCGGGGCACGGATGAAGAGCCAGACGGAGATACGTTCTGAATGTCAGTCTGGCCAGTCGGTCATTCTGTCTCCAAGCTGGACGGGCCAGAGTGTCCGCCCTACGTTTCTCCAACGTCCCCACTCATCACGCCGCCGATGCTCCTCATCACAATTCACGTTTCACCGGATGATCTCGATGTTTCCTGCAAACACTGCTCTCTCTGAGATCGTTGCTCCGGTCGTCTCTCGACGTGACATGTTGCAGCGCTGCGGCATGGGCTTCGGGATGGTAGGTCTCGCGGGATTGTTGGCGGATGACGGAAGGCTCGTCGCGCAGGAGGCGGGCTCGACCCCTGATCCACTCGCGCTGAAGAAGTCTCATTTTCAAGGGCGAGCCAAGCATGTCGTGCATCTGTTCATGAACGGCGGGCCGTCGCAGGTCGATACGTTTGATCCGAAGCCGAAGCTCGACGAGTACCACGGCAAGCCGCTGCCGTCGTCGAACTTGCGCACCGAGCGCAAGACCGGCGCTGCGATGCGGTCTCCCTTCAAGTTCGCGAAGTATGGCGAGAGCGGGATCGAGGTGAGCGAACTCTTTGCGAAGACCGCCGCACACATCGACGACATCGCGGTGATTCGCTCGATGCACGCGGAGGTCCCCAACCACGAGCCGTCACTGATGCTGATGAATTGTGGCGACGGACGGCTGTCACGCCCGAGCTTCGGGGCGTGGGTGAACTATGGCCTCGGGACCGAGAACCGAAATCTGCCCGGCTTCATCGTGATGTGTCCCGGTGGATATCCGATCGTGGCGACGCAGAACTGGCGGTCATCGTTCCTGCCAGGTGCGTGTCAGGGGACGTACCTCGATAGCAATCACACCGACATCGACAAGCTGATTGCCAACATTCGCAACACGAAGCTGACTCTCGAAGAACAGCGCCGCCAACTCGACCTCGTCAAGAAGTTGAATGAGCTGCACTCCGAGGAACGTCAGCACGCACCGTTGCTCGAAGCGCGGATTCAATCGTTCGAGTTGGCCTATCGGATGCAGAGCGAAGCGGCCGAAGCGTTTGACTTGAACCGCGAGCCGCAACACATTCGTGAGCTGTATGGCAACGGGACTCATGGTCGGCAGTTGCTCATCACGCGGCGGCTGATCGAACGAGGAGTCCGCTTCATTCAAATCTGGAGCGGCGCGGGACAGCCTTGGGATAACCACGACGGTCTGCAAGCGCAGCATCTCAAGCTGGCGACCGACTGGGACGGCCCGATCGCCGCGTTCCTGACGGACCTCAAACAATGCGGCCTGTTCGACGAGACGCTGATCCTGTGGGGCGGTGAGTTCGGCCGCACGCCCGTCGCCGAGCTACCAGGCCTGAGCGGTCGCGATCACAACCATTACGGCTTCTCGTGCTGGCTGGCGGGTGGTGGGGTGAAGGGAGGCGTCGTTCACGGAGCCACCGACGAGTTCGGCTTCCAAGCGATCGAGAACCCCGTCCACGTTCACGATCTCCACGCGACGATGCTGCACTTGCTCGGCTTCGATCACGAACGCCTCACGTACCGCTACGCCGGTCGCGATTTCCGCCTGACCGACGTGAGCGGCAAGGTGATCCGCGAAGTCATTGGGTAACGACTCCTGATCTTCGGCGCGGCTGTCTCGACTCCGCCGAAATGTTCGACCGAAAATCTCCCTGTCGATTTTCAACGGGCCACGCGAATTTCTTCGGCAAGGCGCTCTCGAGCCGCGTCGCACCCGCATTCTCGATGCACGGTCTGTATGCAGGCCCGTCGCCCATTGATCGCCGGGCAACTTCGTTTGCAAAGCTTGTCAGCTTCGTTCGGCAATCCACAAATGATATTCGTCTTTCGGATCACTCCTCCAGAAACAAACGGCTCCCACACAGATTCTTCGCGATCCGTCGCCAAAATTCAGCGTCAAGTGGAGCACGCAACGCTGCGGACTTCCCGAAGCAGAGTCTGTTGCGGCATACGAACTGCGTTGTCGTGGTGTGCTTCAAATCGGACTTGGAAGTGCTCGGTGATCACTCGTTTGATGTGCTTCGGCGCAGAACCGATGGAGTGATTGAGTTGCCGCGACAAGCGGCCCAATGGAAGGGAGACTCGCAATGCATGTCGCGACCATGAAATGCCGAAGGCCGAACGCGGTCGAGGATCAACGAACTCTGGCAAATGACCGACAGCCTGTCACTCGATTACGGAAGAATACAAACAACGCCATAACGGCTGCGGGTCGGGTCGTCTGTCGTCGTGAGCATCGCCGTGCCGGATTGATCGCGGTCTCAGAACTGGCATTGATCGGAACGATCCTAGCCTTCGCTTACTGGGGAGCATTCAGCTTGGTCTCGCTCCCCAGCGACGATTCGGCGTCCGATGCCGCCACCGCGCGGGCCTGTTCGGACCATCCT
Organism: Schlesneria sp.; assembly: GCA_043743205.1. Taxonomy (GTDB): domain Bacteria; phylum Planctomycetota; class Planctomycetia; order Planctomycetales; family Planctomycetaceae; genus Schlesneria. Next base: position 4,054 of record JAYTXB010000341.1, on the reverse strand, counting down.
GTTTATCGGCTGTGGACGGACTCAACCGGCAATCGGCTATGGGCGTATCGGCCCACGAAAGAGATTGCGGAATACAACATGACGTCCGGAGATAAAGTTGATGTTCGTGACACGGGCGGCTTGCATTTGGCGATGTCGGCTCAAAGTCGCGATGGGGCCGTTTCGCTGCAACTCACCCACAACAACGCGCTGTACCTCTACACCATCCAAGGTGAAACCGGTTGCCTGGCCCAGACGAACCACCAAATCACGATCGTTGACCTGGCGGTCTCCCAAGCAGGCTCACTCGCCTTGGCGGCTCAGTCTGACGGTTCCATCCTGGGCTGGTCTCTCGACAGGGCACATGTGGAAGCATTCCGCTATCAGCTTGCAAACCAGCGACTGGTCCGCATGGTTCTGGATGGTGCCGGTCAGACAGTGTGTGGAGCCTTCCTAGACGGAACCGTTGTGTTTCATGATGCGCGAACTGGCAGACAATTGTTCGGCTCACTGAAACTGGACAGCGGATGCACAGCCGCAGTCTGGTCGAGCGACGGGCGACACGTTGCGTTGGCAACAGCGAATGGCAACTTAAATCTGTTCGACGTGGCGTCCGGTCAGCCTGTTTGGACAGCAGTGCCGAACCTGCGGAGTTCTCTGATTCGCGTGACAAGTCTGGGGATCTCAGCCGACGGTCGTTGGCTCGCCGCCACGGGATTGACCAACGAGTTCTTGATCTGGGATGTGACCACTCCCGATTTCACTCGGCGTTTGTCCGGCCACGTCGGCATAGTTCGAACCATCGCCTTCTCTTCTTCATCGGTCTACACCGGCGGACTCGACGGCACGATCCGAGAGTGGTCATTGGAATCATTCACACCACTCAGAAAATGGGACTGATGCTGATGGGGACGATTCGAGAGACAGAACATTTTAGGTAAACAGCTCGTGAATCAGCTTGCCGCCTTCGACCAGTTTGATCGGGCGGTTGTCGGTGGTGCGGTATTCCTCGTCGGGCTTCATCCCCATGATCTGGCAGAGGGTGAGGCAGAGGTCGGCCACACCGATCGGTCGGTCGGTCACGTCGATGCCGTCGGCGTCGGTCGCGCCGATGACTTGGCCGCCGCGAACTCCCGCTCCTGCGAACACGATTGGCCAGCCCTTGGCGTAATGATCGCGGCCTCCATCCGGCTTGATCTTCGGCGTGCGACCGAACTCGCCCATCCAGATGACGAGCGTGTCGTTCAGCATCCCGCGTTGATCGAGGTCTTGAATGAGCGTCGAGTAGGCCGGATCGACCTCCGCCGCGAGGTAGGGCGTATCACGGAAGCCGTTGTTGTGCGTGTCCCAGCCGGCGTCGTTGCGATCACCCGTGCTGATGACCTCGACAAAGCTGACACCGGTTTCGATGAGTCGCCTCGCGAGCAAGCAACCCTGCCCGAAGTTCGTCCGACCATACGCATCGCGCAGCGCCGCCGATTCGCGATCCAAATCAAACGTCTCCAAACGCGGGCTGAGAACGAAACGCGCCGTGCGGTCGTAGATCAACTTTTTGTCGGCCACTTCCTGCGCGGCACCGACCGCCGCGAACTGCGCATCGAACTTGTCGGCCAGAGCGAGGCGGCGACGCAGCGTCTCGGCTGGCACGACCGGCCGCACATTAGGAGGCAGCGTTCCCGCCTGATCCACGTTGAACGAGGAGTATCTCACCCCGAGGACACCCGCATCGACATCGCGATTTTTGATGCGCGGCTTGCCGATCCGCACGAAGGCGGGGAGATCGAAGTTCAGGTCTTCGCGCTCGCGCGCGACGAGCGAACCGAACGTCGGATACCTCAGCGCAGGAGTCGGCGGATAGCCGGTGCGAACATGCGTGATGGCCCGGTCGTGTTCGGCCTCGGGCGTGCGCATCGAACGAACGACGGCGAGCTTGTCCATCATCATTGCGGCTTGCGGCCAGAAGTCGGCGAACTCAACGCCCGCCACGTTGGTCGAGATCGCTCGCGCTGGCCCCTGATTCGGCGAACCGACTTTCGGATTGAACGTGTCGAACTGACTCGGTCCTCCGTCCATCCACAGGAGGATGATCGACTTCCCCTTCTTCCGCAGTTCATCCGCTTGCGCAACTAGCATGTCGCGCCAACCGAGCGTCAATGCCCCGGCCGCAGCGCCGCCAGCCAAGTTCGCGACGAACTCGCGCCGCCCAAGAAAGCCTTGCCGATTGACGGCAATGTCGAGCAGAGGTGTGTGCATGATCGTTCGCGCCTTCCAGCTATCAAACTCGTTTAGATCGAGACTTCTTCTTTTGAGCTGCCTTGAGAGCCAAGTCAATCTTGTCGATTGATGCCACCGACGGTGTGACCTTACCACTTTCGATCCGATTCAACGTCGATAGTCTCATACCTGCAAGGATAGCCAGTTGCTCACGTGACAATCCCAGCTTGATGCGATCATCAATGATCCTTCGGGCGAGACTCACGCGAGCGTATTCAACAGCGGGGTAATAGCCACGTTCGTCTGGTTCGGGGAGCGCTGGCATTTCCGATTGTCGCAGGATGCGATGCCAGTTCGACGGTGGCGACTCGACGAACAGCCGCTTGCCGATTGAGAGTCACCGTTTTGGTTGTGAGGTTGAGTTTCGAGTCTCCGGTCATCGCTCTCTGCCATGAAATGTACTGCCAATCAAAATTCGCTACTCATTCGCTTGCGAAGTGGGTGTTGATGCCGCCGACCATTCCCGTCTGAAATGGCAGAACAAAAGAATCCACATAAACGTCAACATGACGGCGCAGAAGCAGTTATTGAAAACGTCTGTCGGCAACCCAAACCAGTGCCAGATCCAAAGCCCGTTCAACATCGGAGCCAATGCAAAAATAGCAATCCGCTCCACGCGACTCGGATTGTGAAAACCGAAAAATCTGCGACAGCCTTGCCATGAGCATCTGGTTGCCACCAAGAACACGACCACAGTGATGAGGATCGCGATCAAATCGATTTGATCGAACATGATTCACTCCAATCCCAACGCGGTCGGAAAGAAGCCTGACCCTGATTGAATCGCTGAAGCAGCACTAAGCGCGACGGCGTCCTCGGCTCCCTTTGCCTGTCTCTGAAGCAGCGTCGTCAAACTCAATCTCGGTCATCAGCAAGAGGTCGAGAATGCTCGTCATGTCGCTCCCGTGCGAAACGGCCACCGTACGCCCACTCTGTGACCGAGACATGAACTCGGGGTGAGCCACCGGGAACGTCCGGCCATCGGCCATCCGAATGGTGAATGGACGGAACGGGACCGCGCTGTGTGCTGCCTTCAACTGTTCGATGGTCATCAGAGTCTCTGCAGGAAACGGGATCGTTTTCATTCGCAGTGAGTTCTCACTCAAGCCCGTCACCTCTTCGTCGTGAACTCGGCGGAGTTGAGCAGGCTCCAGAGCAGGTCTTCAAATGCCTCGCCACGATTGGTTTGAGCGGTGATGTGTTCGAGAGCGATCTTCGATTCCATCTCGGTCGGCTGGCGAGCCAGTACGAGTTGGAAGAGTCTGGAGATCGCTTTCGCGTTGTCAGGTTCTGTCGCCACGAGTTTCGAGAGGGCGGTGTTGCTGACTGGCTGCGCGTTGACCTGGGCTTGAAGCTGGTCGTTGTTCATCATCAACATGGCCTGACCGAGCGTGCGTGAGATGTCCTGAGGTCGCAGCGAGGGGTCGAAGCCGAACGCTTCCGAGACGAGGTCTTTCGTACTCTTCGGCGGGACGGGAAAGCGAATCTCTTTGGTGGGCGGTGTTTTGGGAGGGGTCACGTTGGGGAGATTGATCGCCGTGACGAGCGACTGGAAAACTTCGTCTCCGCGCAGCTTGGTCGTTCTCGCGGCGGCGAACGGTTTGTCGTCGGATGTGCTGGAGGGTTGGTCGAGCAAACGTTGCTGATATGCCCTCGAGTTCGCGATCGCGCGGAAGAGGCTCTTCGCGTCGAAGCCCGCAGCGCGGAAGTGGTCGGTCAGTTCGCGATGGACCTCGGGGAGGAGTGGCACGTTTCCAGCTCCCAAATCATCGGTCGGTTCATAGAAGCCGCGTCCCATCAT
>JAYTXB010000340.1:0-5256 GCA_043743205.1 Schlesneria sp. | reverse complement strand
GCTTTTGCCATGAATCGTCACCCCTCGACTGATCCCATCACTCGGACGAATCTCAACCACGCGAGACGCCGCCCACGCTCATCGGCAGTGGACAGCTCGGACTTGCGAGAGTCTCCTCGCGACTCCCACAACCGATACAACTTGTGGCGATTCTAGCCCAAGCCTCCCAAGGTGGCGAGCGGACCCGGCGGCAATTCTCTTTCGTGGGAAGTGCAGGGGGCAGGGCGAAGCCTCACGCGGGGAGCGGATTTTGCCGTGCCTGGGGGAGTAGTTATTTGTCACTGGTCATTCGTCATTTGGGAATGGCCAAGAGCTGTCGACCAATGACTCACACAAATCCCAACGTCTCGAACTTCCCGCCCAGCACGCCCTCGGAGGGAATTTCCAGCCAGTTATCCAGCAGCGTGGCGTAGACGGAGCGGAAATCGGTCGTGAACTTGAGGTCTCCGTCGGTGAGGTCTGTCAGGCTCGGATGCTTGCCGTGCAGGCCGGACTTGCCCGTGGGAGTCAGTGCGAACAGCATCGAGGCCGCGCCGTGATCGGTCCCCAGGCTGCCGTTCTCGGCGACTCGGCGCCCGAATTCGGAGAACGTGGCGAGGGCCACTCGATCGGACAGCTTGTGCTCGGTCAGGTCCTGCTCGAACGCACGGATCGCTCCCGACAGTTCGGCCATCAGCGCGGCGTGACCCGGCTGCTGTTGCGAGTGCGTGTCGAAGCCATCGAGCGAAACAAAATACATCCGTGCGGGAAAGTCCGCCGTCACCATCTGAGCGATCAGCTTGAGCCGGTTCGCCAAACTTGTGCTTGGATAGTTGACCGTCGTCTTGTAAGACGACGACAGGCTCTTGAGTCGCTCGGCACTAGTGAGAGCCGTCGTGGTGGCTCGCCGCAGGAAATCGAGTTCACCGCCGGACACGGTTTGGCGCGGGTCTCCCGCCGCTTCGCCCGCAAGCCGCTTCATCGCCGTGCGAGTCAGTGTTCGATTGGTCGCCGAACCGGAGCCGTCCGCCAACTGAAAGTCTTCGACGCGCCGCAGCGTTGGCACATTGATGCGTGTGCTGACAAACGCCAGTGGCAGCTTGTCAGTTCCCAGTGTGAGCGCTTCGGCCAATGCAGGCTGTCGATCGAATTGCCACTCCAACGCGCGACCGAGCCAGCCGTCGCGTGGCTCGGCACGATCGGGTTCAGCCGATTGCCAGATGTCCATCGAACGAAAGTGCGAGCGATCCGGGTTCGGATAGCCAACCCCCTGCACGATGGCCAGCTTCCCCTCGTCATACAGATCTCGCATCCCGGTCAAATTGGGATGCAGCCCGAACTGATCGTTCAGCCGCAGAGCCTGCCCCTTTTTGAAGCCGATCCCCGGCCGAGCTTTTTCATAGGCCGGATCGCCAATCGGCACGAGCGTGTTCAACCCGTCGTTGCCCCCCGCCATTTGAATCAGCACGAGTACCCGTTGATCGCGAGCCGCGCCGCCCAAAGCCGCCTCTGCCGCGCGAGTCATGAATCGCGGCGGCATCGCCCCCAGCGAAACGATTCCCGCCGCTCCCAGTTGTCGCAGAAACTCACGTCGTGTTGAGGATGACAGCATGATTCATTTCTCCGGTCCCCTCGCCCCCGTCTTCGGGGGAGAGGGCTAGGGTGAGGGGGTCTTCTCTCTTCACTACGGTTTAATGCAACTGATACTCGGGCAGCGACAATATCAATTGCAACAAGTCGCGCAACTTCTGCACGGCATTCCCATCCGCCTGCTTGTGGTGCGAGGCCAGTTGATCGTGAAGGTGTTCGTCCGCCGTGCCGCCGAGCAACAGCTTGTCGAGCCGCGTGACAAGCGATTCGCTGGTCCCACCCGCTCCGTCGAGGATCAGCTTCGCGAGCGCCGCCAGTTGATCGTCCGATGCCAACGCCGTGGCGAAGTTCGCCCGCATCAGCAGCGTCGAGGAGTTGATCCACAACCGGCCACCTTCCCAACCTTTGACCGAAGCCGGCTCAAATACGTCCTGCCCGAGATTGGCGAGCACTTTCGCGACGGGAGGCCACTTCACGGTTTGGCTCAACGAACGTAGTGAGCCGACCACCAGATCGAGCGGCGACTTGATGACGGCTCGCCGGTGAGCGGCCTCAAAAAACAACTGCGATGTGAGCAGCTCACGCATCACCGGCGCGATGACCAGATTGTGATGCCGTAATCGCGCGGCGACCGCGTCGAGCATCTCACCCGTGGGGTTCGGCAGGACGAACGTCTTGAGCAGCTTCAGCGCGAGGAATCGCGGACACGCGGGTTGAGCCAGACAAAGGTCCACGATCTGCGCCCCGTCGTAGTTCCCCGTCTGGCCGAACACAGTCTTGGGCGAATCATCGTGCTGGAGCCGATTGAACCAGAAGGCCCCTTCACGCACATGCCAGCCAGTGAACGCGCGCGCCGCCTCCTGAATGTCCTGCTCGGTGTAGTTCCCCACGCCGAGGGCGAACAACTCCATGATTTCCCGTGCGAAGTTTTCGTTCGGATGCCGCTTGCGATTGGCGTTACCGTCGAGCCACACGAGCATCGCCGTATCGACCGCCATCCCGTGCAGCAGCCTCGCAAAGTCGCCGAGCGCCTGCGTCCGAATCAGATCGTTCTGCGCAAGCATCTGCGGGACCGACCGCACCTTGGCGTTGGACGTGGCAAAATGGTTGTGCCACAGCACCGCCAGCTTCTCACTCAGCGGGTTGGCCGACGCCCACATGCGGTACAGCCACCAGACCTTCAGGTCCGAGATCTCACCCGTCGCCAGCGATGTCTTCCGTAACGCGGCCTCGGCCTGTTGATACTCGGCCGACTCTGCTTGAGTGACCAGCAGCCTCTCGACCGTCGCGTTCAAGCCCTCGCTCGTCACGCGGGCGAGTTCCTGCGGCGTAAACCCAAACTGGGCGCGAGCCAGCAAGTGAGCGGACTCACGCAATGTCCACGCTCCCTCGCGAGCAGCCTCATACGGCAGGAGCATTCCAGTCAGTTCGGCAACTCGGCTCATAAGTCTTGGCCTCGAAGTGTCGTTGCGTAGTGTGTTCAAGGACGCGATGTAGGATGGGCACTCTTGCCCGTCTTGCTTCGTATCAGGCAGGGACGGGCAAGAGTGCCCATCCTACACATTCATTACCGATCCCACTTACTTCCAACCGCCGTGCAGTTCGAGCCGCATGTGGTCGGGGTACTGGACCGTGTCGAACTTGATCGGGGTGAGATGCCTGAGCAGTTTGCAGAGGCCGTCCAACTCGCGGGCCGATTGTTCGGCAGTCTTGCCACCTTGAATGCTCTTCGCGTGGATGACGGCGGCGTTGACTTCGAGCAGATCGGCACCGATGGACGGATTCAGCTCTTGCACAAAGTTGGGAAGAGCCTGTGTGGTCGTCGTTGTCGCAGCGGACGAACCGTCGCCAGCCAGAGCATCGACCAACTGACGGCACATTCCCAACGTCGATGAGAAGATGAAACGATTGCCGACCAGCGCCGAGGCAGGTTGAAAGTTGTAAGCCGTCGGCAACTGCTCACCCTTGGGACGCTGCAGAAAGCGGGCGAAGTTGATCTGCACGTTGTGATAGCTCTCGGAGGTCTGCACCCACGGCTGGCGTTTTTCCTGTCCGGCGTTGATGTTGACGATCGCGAGCAACGTTTGCGTGACGACGTTGAACAGGTCGGCTCCTTCCTGCGGCTTGGCCAACTCCACGACCAGCCCGAACGCGGGAAGCTGCACACCCGGCTTGCCGTCCAGATTCGAGAAGTCCTGCGGCGCGGAGACGAACGCCATTCGTCCCGTCAGCAGCGGCAGCACGTCTTCGGCGAAGTCCTTGCCGGGCAGAAACGTCGCGAGGCCGGTCTCGAACTTGTCGAACTCGGGCAACAGTTTGGCTTCGAGCAGTTTTTCGCGGGCCTTGTACCACGTGACAAAATCGCGTGAGAGCGAGATCGCGCCGAGACGCCCCGGCACGTTGGGGACGAACGGCAGTAGCGGCTGCTCCGGATTGACGAACATCGCGCGGTGAGCCTCATCGACATCACTCGCCTTCCCCGCCAACGCCGCTTGCAACGAGAACCTGTCGTCGCGCAGGTCGAGCGTCGCGCCGACATACGGGCTGCTGTTCGACAGTTCCAGCAACCCACCAAACAACAGTGAGATCACCGGGTTGTCGAGCTTCGCCGGGATCAGTCGCGACTGCCCCATCAGCTCTTTGACCCGCGTCAGGTTCACGCAGAGTTGCGCCGCATGAGAATCTCCTAACTGAGCTGCCATCGTCTTCCAGGCCATCTCGCTGGCGAGGCCCGTCTCTGTCGAGTCGGCGAGATTACTGAGCGTCTGGCCGAGCAGATCACGGTTCTTGCTCGCCACAATCCAACGATCCTTCACGACAACTTCGTTGCCGTCCTTCAGCGTCAGGAGCTTTCCGCCCCCCGTGCGATCGCTCAACTTCACATCGTTACCCGCCAGAGCAATCAATGGCGTGAGCTTCGCGATCAGCTTCGTCAGGTCGCTCGCCTCTTTCACCTGCACGACCAACACGCCATCGGGTTCGTGTCCACTCGACGGCGGATAGACCCCCAGCACGATCTGATCGCCGAGATAGGTCTTCGCCGCCTGCCACAGGCTCATGCCAAGCTGGGCTTCGGCAATGGCCTTCCCAGCCAGTGCCTTTCGCAACCCATCATTCTTCAACGCGTCGTCATACAGTGGACTGTCGAGGTACTGTTGGAGCGCCTTCGACTTTTCAATCTTCTCAATGAATGGACTGAGTTTGGCGACCTCGACCGTCGCCAGCGCGCCCGTGGGCAGATGCCGAACGAGCGATTCGCCAGCAGCGACCGCCTCTGCGGAGTGCGCCTGCGCGGACCATGTCATCGCACACACGCACAACACCAACCGGCTCATTACGGCACTACGTTTCAACGCACAACACATCGCCCAGCCTCCGGAAAAACCACTCGGTCAGCGCGCCCACTCATTCATCGAGTCGCTCGTCACTACCCTAGCAAACCGAGTCCGGTTTCAGCAGGAACGGTGGGAGGCGGAGTTCAGGTAGCAGAGTCTTCAGTCGGGCAACCGGCATTAGTTCTCCGCTCCCCACCAACCTGAAGCTGAGTTCGGCAATTGGAACCACGCGCGTGCAGCGTGCTCCACGGTGTTTTTTGGCTCTCCGCCATTCGTGTTGATTCTTGTGGTACATCAGCCGCAGGGCGCTAGCCCCGGTTCGATTTCGCTTAACCGGGGCTAGCGCCCTGCG
>JAYTXB010000339.1:0-1145 GCA_043743205.1 Schlesneria sp. | reverse complement strand
TCTGGTGTTCGGTTTCCCAGGGCGGCGCTCACGGTGTTCGCTGGCCCTGGGCTGGTCTCCGAGGCCCCGTTGGGGCGAAGACGAATTCAATCCTCAAATTCAATCCTCAAATAGCGCAACTTCTAAACTCACGCTTCGGGTTCATGTTTTCAACATGCTGCTGTGACACTCTGCCTCAAGGCTCCATCAGCGCCGCTTCGGCCTCCTCTGGAGGAAGATGGTTCAGGCAAGCGACGGCGACACGGAGCGTGTCGTAAGTCACGGTCCCTTCGAGTGCATCGAACAGCGGACGGAGTTTCTCGATCCCGACGGTGCGGGCCGCCACCATCACGCGGCCGAACGTTGCGGCATCGACCCACGGTTCGGGATCACTGATCTCCATCTCGTGGATGAACTCGACCAGATACTCCGAGACCGTGGACGTGGCGCGGTTCGTCGCAGCCATGACCTCTTCCAGCCGGCGTCCCTTTTGAAACATGTCGAAGGCCATTTGCTTCGAGGCCAACGTGGAGACGGGCTTCGCTTCGACGGGCTGTTCGCGACGACGCTCACTCTCGCGCGCAGGACTTGGTGATCTCGGCGCGGCGACCTCGGGGAATTGCCCTTGCTCGCTAGTCAGACCGTGTTCCTCGCAGTGTGCGCGAATCGCCTCGATAAAAACTTCGCCATAGTCGGCCGTCTTCTTGTCGCCGACGCCGTGCGCATGACGAAAGCCTTCGAGCGTCGTTGGCCGTCGCAGCGCGAGGTCTCGCAATGTCGTGTCGGCGAACACCACGAACGGCGGCACATTGCGATCGGTTGCCAGTTGCCGTCGGACACCGCGCAGCACATCGAACAACCCGCGGTCGACTCCCTCCCAAGAAGCTTCGGAGGTTCGACTGACCTTGGCTGGCTTCGCCTTCTTTTCGGCGGGCTTCAGCAGTTGAGGAGTCACTTCACCACGCAGCACCTGCCAACCTTCGGGCGTCACTGCCAGCACTTGGAACTCGCCCGTTCCGACCTTCACTCGCTTCAGGTAGGCCTGCGATGCGAGCTGCTCGATCCAGTCCTGCACGTGCGATTTGGAGTGCTCCTTCAGCAGTCCGTATGTACTCAATTGATCGTGTCCGCTGTCCATGATGCGGGCCTCTTGCGAGCCGGTGAGA
>JAYTXB010000338.1:0-6964 GCA_043743205.1 Schlesneria sp. | reverse complement strand
CGCGTTGCCGACGGGTGTCCAAAAGTATCTCGACCGAGCGATCGGCGTGTTGCAGAAGTTCGGCGTGGCTCCGACATCCGGCTCGCAGTCGGAGTTGGTCAAGCTGCTCGACGAGGTGAAGTATGTCGGCGAGGCGAAGGTACTCGCCATCGCCAAGACGATCCAGCACATGAGTACCTTCAACGCGCTGGTGCGAGACAACGTCGAGTCGATCAACATCGGCAACCGCTATCTCGACATCACGCAGATGTTCGACAGCGTGCGTGATGACTCGAAGATGCTCATCAAGCAACTCGACGACGGCCAGTTCAGCCTGACCGAGAAAGCTCAGAACCTGTGGATGAGGCTGCGGCGCGGGACTCCCAGCGCCCGGTTCGAGAAGATTATGGACCTCTACAAGGACGTGTCGGCTGACACCAAGAACCAGCTCGATCGTGAGCAGGCGATCATGGACGGCTATATCGACTTCCGCTTCGCGCTGAAGGAGGCCGAGATTCTGTCGCGTGAACTCGTCGAGACTCATGCCCCGACTTTGGAAGCATCCAAAGTGGCGTTCGCGAAGGCGCAAGAAGCAGTCACCGCCGCAGCGAGTGTCGAGCAAGGAGCGCGATCCAAACTCGAACTGGCTCGCGACGAAGCCAAGATCGACTACGAGAAGGAAGACCGCACGTACCAACTCCTCAAAGATGTCGCCGAGAACCTGAGCATCGGCTACGACGTGGGCGAGACGCTCGTGACGAAGCTCAAGCAGACGCACGACGTGAAGGATCAGGTCTATCGCCGCTCGGTCACATTCTTCACGACGAACGAACACGTCTTCACGATCCTCGGCACCGTCTATACGTCACAGCAGGGGCTGAACGAAGCGACTCGTTCGACCGAGGCCATGAAAGAGGGCGTCAACAAGGGTCTCGAAGATGTCGCGGAACTCGGACGCGATCTCGAACGCGCGGCCCTCAAGGCGGGATACGGCTCAACAATCAGCCCGCATTCGGTTGAGAAGCTCGTCACGGCGATCACCGACTACCAAGTCGAAAGCATCCGCATGATCGCCGACCTCCGCAAAGAGAGCGATCAAAACGCGAAGGAGATCCGCCGCGTCGTCGAAGCGGGCAAGAAAAAGTTTCAGGATACGCTCGCTCACTTCGGCAACGACGAAGCGACCTGAGTTGACGACAACGTGAACTCTCTTGTCCCCTCGCCCCCGTCTTCGGGGGAGAGGGTTAGGGTGAGGGGGCTTCTTCAAAGAACGGACGTTTGATAATTGAGAAGTGACAATCGCAAAGTGCAAATTCAGTAGTTTCAACTTCGTGACGTTTTCACTCTTCTCCGTGGCCGCTGTGACTTCGTGTTTCACAAATCCTCAGCCGACAAATGTTGAAAACACAGAGGCACAGAGATCACGGAGAGGAGAAATCGACAACGTGGAATTGTTGAAATTGAAAGACGCCGAGCGGCCACTTTGCATTGCCGCCTTCCTGAAAGAAAGCACCCTCACCCTCTCCCTCTCCCCCGAAGACGGGGGCGAGGGGACCAACCGGAGACCCGACCATGCCAGCCGATCCGACACTGACTCACGTCGAGAAGTCGTTCGTTCACACCTCGCCCTTCGTCGGTTGTCGCTATGACCCGACCGGTCGCTTCGTGTTTGGAGGCTGTGAGGACAACAAGGTCGTCCGGTTCGATGTCGCCTCGGGGGCGAAGGTCGAACTCGTCGGGCATGACAGTTGGATCCGGGCACTCGCGTTCAACAAGGCGGGTGACGTGCTGGTGTCGGGTGGCTACGACGGTCGCCTCATCTGGTGGACGGCCGCTGCCGACATGCCTGCGATCATTCGCAAGGTCGAGGCTCACACCGGCTGGATTCGCGCGGTGGCCGTTAGCCCCGATGGCAACCTGCTCGCCTCATGCAGTGACGACAAGAAGGTGAAGCTGTGGAACCTCGCCGACGGTAGCCTCATCCGTGAGCTGCCCATCGCGGGTGAGACTGGTCACGACAAGCACGTCTACAACCTCGCGTTCCATCCCGACGGCAAGCAACTCGCCACGGGAGACCTCTCCGCGAAGTTCATTCATTGGGAAGTCGATACCGGAAAAAAAGTCCGCGAGTTCCCCATCGCCAGCCTTAGTAAATACGACGCCGGTTTCATGGCCGACTACGGTGGACCGTACTCGATGACCTTCACGCCCGACGGCAAGCGGCTCATCGCGGGAGGGATCACCAACGTCTCGAACGCCTTCGCGGGAGTCGGCAATCCGATCGTGGTTGAGATCGACTGGGAAGCGGGCAAGGACGCCGTAACGCATCTCACCAAAGCCAATATCCAAGGCAAGACCTTCGGCGTCGTCTGGCATCCCGACGGCTACGTCATCGCCTCGACAGGCGGGCAGGGGGGCGGCCACCTCTTCTTCTGGAAGCCCGACCAAAAAGACGAGTTCCACACCTTCAACTTCGGCAACACCACGCGAGACCTGTCACTCCATCCCGACGGCCTGCACCTCGCCACCTGCCACTACGACAAAAACATCCGCATCAGCCTGATGGGACCAAAGCCCGCGTGATGGCTCCGTCTGTCCCCTCGCCCCGGCCTTGCGGGGAGAGGGTTAGGGTGAGGGGATTCGCTTCGTAGCCAAATAAAGTAGGAACGTGACCTACACAACTCGACGAACTACATGCGTCACAAGAGGACGACATTCTGATGAAGACAACCGAGCTGGCCTGCCGACCACTTATGATTCTTATATTGATCTCGATGGGATTCTCGATATCGCAGGCGTCTGCAAAAGACCCCGAAGAGATCAAACCCATAATGACGTTTGGAGGCGTGCATACTCCTCGTGCCGTTTTTCTTCCCGATCCGCGACTATTCATGTGTCGAGCAGAGGTTTGGAATCTGGAGACTCGCAAGCGATCCGTCAGTCTCGAAGACGCGATTGGAGGTAGACGCTACGTGTTTAGCGCTGATCGCAAGTACGTCGCGACTCTCGGTGAATTCACGCAGCTTTGCGATTTGGAAAAAAAGACGACCACTCGCGTCAACAACTACAAGACCGACTATGTCGCGATCTCACCCGACAGCCGTTGGCTCGCGACTTACGATGTGGTTGATGAATTTGATCGGCCACGGTCACTCGTCGTTTGGAACATCGCAAAGCGAACGGTACAAGCGACACTCGCGATGGGAAGTGACGGTGACTCACCGCTGATCTTCTCGAAAAACAGTCGATTTCTTTATTACGCAACCCAAAATAAACTGCGGGAAGTCGCGGCCGAAACTTGCAAAGTCACGCGAGAAACAAAGAAGAGCCGCCTATATTCAGACTTCTGGTTTTTCGAGTCTGATGATCGGCTGTATACCTCTGGTGGGCCGGTCGAAGCCGTCGATTTATCCAAAGAGAAGTTCGGGGAAATCACCCAAATCATCGCTTCAAAACAAAACCTCGTTCGCAATCGACACCGTTTTGCTGCCGTCGATAATGCCAAAGTTCTGATTTTTGACAAGCACGGCTCCCTCGAAGGAGAATTCGACGCGCACGAACGCAAGTGCAATACAGTAGCTCTCTCAGACGATGACAAGTATCTGCTCACTGGTGGCGACGACTGGCGAGTTCGGCTGTGGGATATAAACACACGTCAGCCGCTGGCATGGATGCGTCCCGCTCGTCGCGGAATTAGTGATGTCGCCTTCTCTGCAGACGGAAAGCATTTCTCAGTCAGGATGGACCAACTGACGATCTGGGAAACTCGCGACCTGATTGGGCTGAAGAACGCGACGAAGTAGGAACCTAAGAAAGTGACGAGGGATTCGCCCGCAATCTTTCTTTCATTCGGCTTCCACAATTCCCCCCATGACAGCTTCACAATTCGAGGAGATTGAGATGACCACGTTGCTTCAAGCAGCCTTCGCTGCCGCCGAGAAACTGCCGCCTGATGAGCAGGATGTTCTGGCGTCTCGACTGCTTGCCGAGGTGGCCGATGAAGGCGATTTTGATCGCACGATCGCTCGAACGGCTCACAAGTTGGCGGACATGGCGAACGCGGCCCTGGCCGAACATCGCGCTGGTTTGACTCGCGATCTCGATGAGCAGCCATGATCTCGAAAACAACACGCGAATTCCGTGAACTGTTGTCCGGACTGCCAGCTTATATTCAGCGGCAAGCCCGCGAAGCGTATGCGTTGTTTCATCAGAACCCGGCACATCCGGGGCTGCGATTTCGACAGGTCCACCCCACTCCTCCGATCTACTCGGCGCGCGTTGGAATCAGCTATCGTGCCGTGGGAGTACGGGATGCCGACACGGTGACTTGGTTCTGGATCGGATCGCACGCCGAATACGATCGGCTGCTGTGGATGTTGTAGGCATTGTCGTTGCAACGAGAATGGCAGAGGGCTGGCAAAAGTCCCTGCCGTTGAGCAGACGGAAATGAGAAGTCATGGCATCGCGTAATCGCTTCCGCTTGAGCAGTCTTTAGCTTCTGCAGGCCAAAGATGGCAAAAGCCGAGTTGAGACTTCTCCTGTTTTTTGATGGTAGCCGCATGACTCCGCAATCCGCCTCTCGAATCAAGCACGGGATTTCTGTCTCGGCCTGCCTGCTCATTGTCGCGGTAGCAACGTGCTTTGGAATGCGTTACCGAACGAACGCTCAAACGGAGAAGATTTTCTCACAGAGCTTCCACCGCTTTGCTGGTCTTGAGTATTCGATCGACGCACCAGACTGGCTGGAAGCCCTTCTTCGTCGTGCTGGCGTTGAGTCGCGCGGCGATCGTGTCGGAGCCATCCTTGGCGTTCCCGTGACTTTGCTTCTCGACACGGATCGGCTTTCGAGCGACGAGCAACGTTGTTTGAACAGGATCGCCAAGCATCTCCGGCAGGTGATTCTGAGCGGTTCCGATTTGACTGACGAGAACTTGGCAAGCTTCGCTGACAATCGTGCATTGCAAGTGCTGCTGATTCACGGAACCCAAGTTCGCGGTCACGGTCTACGTCACTTGTCCGGCTGCTCTCAGCTTGAAGTGCTTGGTCTCTCGGATACGGGGTTGGACGACTCGCATCTCGACCACCTTGTCGCGCTGCCTAGTCTCAAAATCCTGCACGCGGGACGCACACTCGTCACGGCTGCGGGTGTACAGCGATTGAGTTCCCTACCACAGATTCAAACGTTGAGCCTGATCGGTTGCACGCGACTCGATGTCCGTCTCGTCGATTGGTCTCAGTTCCAAGCGTTAAAAGAACTCTTCATCGAACAGGCGTTGACTGATGAAGAACAGACTCGACTCACAATGTCATTGCTGCCCAACTGCAAGGTCATCGGATTGGAGTGCGATCTGGGACTGGAGCCTGAACTGGGCGAGCCGCCATTCCATCAGAATCAGATCAGTCCGATGGCTTTTTGAACTTCGATGACAGCCGTTGTTCGACCGTTCGATAGGGTTCGCAGGCGGCTTCGACTGTGGCTTGGTCGAGGCCGAATTGTTCGAGCGAATACGTGTGCTGGCCGTGACGACCCTTGGGATTGGAGTCGAGCCAGCGTTGCATTTGTTGCTCGGCTGCTGCGGTCAGCGTCAGGCCGAAGTACTCGTAGATGGCGCGCACGGTTGCGATCGGGGCTTTCACCAGATGCTCATAGTGAATGTCGAGGACTCGACCGGGATGCTTGGCTGAGGCCGTCGCTCCCTTCGAGGCGGTTTCTGACAGGGCGTCGAGTATCTCACGGCCGACAGCGACCGGATCGACCACGTCGGACATGATGCGCCGCGTCTCATAGCCAAGGCTGCAACAGGACGCGGCGACCTCCGTCACTTCGCGATGTGTCTGCACGAAGCAGGCCTCGGGGATCAGCTTCAGGATGGTCGAGACATGCGGCGTATGGAGCGGGAACTTCAGCACGAATCGGCGATCGGATGTGTCGCGCTGAAGCAGTCGCAGCGTATCGACGTAGTGTCGATACGCGATCTCCCACTGTTCTGTCGTTCGCGATCTCAACCAGTCACCATATTCAGGGACATTCCACATCAGCAGGAAGCTTTGAGAATGCAGTGTGTTCTCCATCAGCCACAAACACTCTTCCGGGCCGAAGGGATCGATCTTGTGAATGCTCGACAAGTCGGGGGCCAGCCGTCCCAACATGGCGATCCGGCGAGCGGCCTGCCACTGGCGAGACTTCACCGAGGACCCGTTCCGACAGTCGGATGCGAAGAGCGGGTATTGCGACTCCCAAAATAGCAGTGGCCGTGATTGGGGATCGCACGACAACAGGTTGAAAAGCAACGTCGTCCCCGTTCGAGGGAGGCCGAGTACATACAACGGACGAGTCACTGCGGGACCAGCCTCACGCCCGCCATCGGGTGCGGCCTCACGCCACGCTCGTTCGAGGCTGAGACGATTGAACAGAATCCGTCGCAGCGACTGATACGCGGCGTACTGCCCCACCGAATTCAATCGAGCGGTTTCAGCCAGCCCGCTCAACAAGATCGACATCGGCTCGCGAAAGCTCGTGTCCTCAAAGGCCTCGCTACCAAACTGACGCAAGACCCCCGCCTCCAACGCAGACAGCGACAACTCGTGACTACCACACCAACGTTGCAACGCCGCCGTCACGGCTCGCACACCCCGATAGGCCCATGTCCGGTTGGAAGGCTGCTTCAACTTCGGCACATGGGGAGTGATGTCGGTCAGATTTGTTGGCAATGGCAGAATCCTGTTTCATAAAACGGCTAGCATGCACCGTGGGTGTGATGAACCGTATTGCATGCCTTATAACTCGCGCGGCCCTCGATGAGACACGCTGGGTGAGCCGCAATCGTGCCTGGCCTTTTTTTGCTTGCGTGGCAAAGCGTTGGCGGCGCGTGAGCCAAGAAAAGCCCCGTCCGGTCGAGACCGCGTCCGACGACGCGAGGTTGAGGATGAGAGCAGTCCAACCTCACACGGGCGATCTCGAATGGCTACGATTCCGCCGTTGGCA
>JAYTXB010000337.1:0-7682 GCA_043743205.1 Schlesneria sp. | reverse complement strand
TGGCCAGCGGCGTGTCGGCCAGAAAGAACGCGACATCGCTACCGAGTTCACCGGCCAATGCGATCAGTTCCATGCGAGTGAGCTGGAGTTTCCAGAGTCGATTCAATCCCGCCAGTGCCGCCGCACAGTCGCTCGAACCGCCACCGAGTCCCGCTGACGATGGAATTCGCTTCACGAGTGTGATGCGAGCACCTTCCTGGCAACCGGTTCGCTCTCGTAACAGCATTGCTGCGCGAAGCACCAAGTTCTCAGGACCGGCGGGAGCTTCGAGTCGCATCACTCCCGAATGTGTTCGCAGGGACGAGTCGATTACCGCCAGCTCAACCTCGTTCGTCGGATCTGGTTCAAGCACCAGCGTGTCGTACACGCCGATCGTGGCCATCACCGATTCCAAGTCATGAAACCCGTCTGCTCGCTTCCCGACAATGCGCAGAAACAGATTGAGCTTGGCGGGAGCCAGCACAGTCAGGGATCGGCTTGTTTGCCGGAAGAGCATGTTGGTCACATCCTGTTGACCCGCTCAATCGCGCGAAGAATGGAACTACAAACGGCAGGACCAATCCAGCACGATGAAGAACATTGGCGAGTGTTGCATCGCGAAGAATCTGCTTGGGATTTGCGTGGAATATGAGGGGAGAGAAGTGAACCCCTCGGCCGAAGTGGGCGGGATGCTAAGCCGCTCTCGTTCAATCAGTCAAGACAATTTTGAGGGAAGTTTGCTTGAGCCGTTGTGCGGACTCGCAATCGAACTCGAAAAACACGGCCTCAAGCGCGGCGATGAGAATGCGCCCAGGAGCCTGTCGCGGTATTCCGCAGGGGCTGCGGTTATAGATTGTGCGAGTTCGCCCGCGTTCTCTCTCACGCCGTTGGCATGAGTGCTAAACGTGGAAACGCCTCATGCCTGTCCGCGTGAGGGATTACGCGCCGTCACCGAGGGATTCGGTGCAGCGTGTAATGGCCGAGCGACGGCCAGAGGACTCGCTGGTCAGTTCGTCCGATCTCGCCGACGGAGACATCGTAGACGTGGCCCGGTTTGAGACCGCTCACCATGAGCGAGACCGTGCGTCTCGCGTCGTCGAGTTTGGCGTCTGTCACGTCGCCGTTGTGTCGGCCCGAATCGGGAGTCGCGTAGTCGCCCTTCCAGACGCGCGTGTAGCCGGAGATTTTGTAGTGGCTAGTTTGTCGAGCCAGTTCGGGATCGACGGGGTGAATGAATTCAAGGTCGAAGCCGCGCGAGGTCACTCGGATTTCGCGGATGCCGTTCGGGAGAGCGTCTTCGGGCGTGAGCTTCACGATGTCGCCCATGTTAAGCCCGCCCGCCCAACCGCCATCCTGAAAGCCACCGACATAAATGTCGCCCGTCGGGCTGATGCCGATGCAGATCGGACCGATGAAGCTCGACGAGTCTGGCGACTGCGGCTTGCCTCCGCTGCCCGGTGTCGCGGACAGCGGAGCCTCGTCGGATGTTGGTCTGCTAAATGGATAGACGGCTCCCTGCACGACGCCGTCCACGTCTTGAACACTCATGCGGATGATCGAGTTGTTGTTGTATTCGGCCGCGAGGAAGTGGCCGGCAATTGGGGACAAGGGATGGGACGCAGGGGATTTCTGGGAAGCATGGTCCTGTTGAAGGTTGCCAGATGTCTCGCCGGAACCGTTTCTTTCATTTGTCGCATCATTCCTATTCGTCCCATCGGTTTTTCCAGCAGCCCGCATCTGATCCCCAGGAGTTCGCGGAACCCAAACCACCCCATTCACGCTCCGCGTCCAAGGATGCGGGATCTGCACCGCAGGCGGATCGGCGGGCGCGTTCGGTTCCGACTCATGGCGGCTCGGAACGCCATAGCGATGTCCGGGCTGGATGTAGTTCAACTCGTTGAACGTGTTTTGCACCCCCTGCTGGTCGGAGACGAAGAGGCGATCCTGATCGTCGATGGCGAGCCCCGTCGGATACCGCAGCCCACGCGCGATGGACTCGATCTTTCCCGCCGGATCGATCCGCAGGATGTCGCCTCGCCAGCGGGATTTTTCCTTGGGCCGATTCTTGAAGGTGTAGTCGCTGGCGAGACCGATCAGGAGGTTCCCCTTCGAGTCTTGTGCGATGCCGCAGGTCCAGTCGTGATAGTCGTCGGTGATCCCCCAGCCAGTCGCCAGAACGCTCCGTTGTGTGACCCTGTCCAAGGGCTTCAGATATGGTGCCAACAATTCAGGCTTGTGCGGATAGAGGATCCTATGCAAGAGGATGTCCCGTTGCGCGGCCGTTTGCGGGGGCGTTAGATACAGCGTCAACAATTCAGGCTTGTGCGCGACGATGAGGCTCTGTTCCCCCTTGTGAGGACCGGATTCCTCCGCCCCCTTCCACAGCACTCCGAATGGCGCAGCCAGTCCTTCCGTCAGTGTGGTCAGTTTGACTGCTGGGTCATGTGACTTCGGCTTTGTCCCCTCACCCCTGTCACTAGATTCCGCCTTCGATAACGGTTCAGCCTTATCCAAATCAACCCGGTAAACGTGTCCCTTGAGCGACGTGAAGATCAATCGAGACTTGTCATCGAACGTCATGGCCGTCGGCATGATCGACCTCGGCAGCGGAAGTCGCTCGCCGCGAAATCCCGGAACCGACGTGATGCGATCCGCCTCGCTAATTAGAGGCGGCACGGGCGTGTTCGGATTGACGGCCTCCACGCGACCCAATGAGGTTTTGTAGCGGATCGTCGTGACGAACCGCTCGTAAAGCGGGTGCTTGTTATTTCTGTCATGAACGGCAAATGGACGGGCGTTCGCCGGGAGCGAGGCGGGGCGTTCCTTCGGTATGACTGACCAATCGAGGCGGGCCGTCTCGTGCAGCGTCTCCGGCTTCGCACCACGATGCCACGGGACGAGCGGACTCTCTCTCGGGATGAACACGGTGACGTGACGCTCCCAGCCAAATGTCTCATGGATGGTCACGAAACCCTCTGACACCTTGGCATCGTACTTCACCTCACCTTTGGACAGCTTCATCTGGTAGTGCAGTCCGCTGTCGTCGTGCGAAAGTAATTCCAGCTCGTACTGCCAGCCGGTCTCGGGGGACACAACTTCCCCGGTCTTTGAATTCAAGAACAGGATGTCGGGCCGCTTGTCGAAGCGCGAGCCAAGCACTGTTCCCGCCAAGTCCCAGTACCAGCGTTTGCCCTCGCACCTCTGCCGTGCGAAGTCGCCGAGCGTCCACGCGCGGACGCCGCCCGTTTCGAGATCGAACAGCGCACTGTGGCCGTTGTCGAACCCGATGGCGAACGCACGGGCCACCGTCTCGCCCTCCTCGCCGCCGGGGACCGTGAAGACATCTCGCACGATGCGCGGCCGCTCTCCTTGACCAATCGTGAGGAGTTGCTCGACGACCGCCGGGTTGGTCGGCGCGGTGAGATTCGGATCGTTGAGCGCCTCCCAAATCGCGGTCAGTTGCAGATCGAGTTGGCCCGGCAGGATGAACTCGTGAGGACGCTGGTAGTTGGGCATCTCGACCCCCGGCATGATGCGCAGCGGGGCGCGGGTCCAGCGGAAGTAGTAGTCCGTTCGCATCCGCTGGCCAAGCAGATGCAGGTTCGAGCCGCGCGTGCCGAGCGCTGTCACCTTCGGCGTGTAGTCCTTCACCGCGTGACACGCCACGCAACTGAAGCCCTTGCCGCCAAGAAGTTCTCGTCCGGCGAGCAGCCGCTGGGGGTCGGGCTTCTTTCCTGTCCCCTCGCCCCCGTCTTCGGGGGAGAGGGTTAGGGTGAGGGGGCTTGTCTTCGGCTGCCCCACAGGAATCCGATCATGCCCAATGAGATACGCCATCAGCGCAGACTTCTCGGCGTCGGTGTGTTGGTACAGAGGCATCCTGACTCGCAGCCAACTGAGTCGGGGATTCTTGGGACCACCCTGAATCGCTTCGGCGAGTGCCGTGTCATGCAGGCGATCCCCGACGGCGTGCAGTCGCGGCGGGATCAGCGTCAGGTGCAGACCGGCCAGCGTTTCGTCAGCCTTCGCAATGGACGCGGCCAGGCGCGAAAGGCCCTTCGATTCGTCTCGGTCATGGCACGCGAGGCAGTTCTTCTGTTCGAGCAAGCGGGAGGGGTTGAGGGTTGAAGGTTGAGAGTTGAGGGGCAGGGGTGAGGCAACGTGTTGGCTCCACGAGGCGACATACGCTGGGATCGCTTTTGCATCGGCTTGAGGCGCGTGCGGGCGACCGTTCGTTTTGTCGGCGACCGTCATACAACTCTTCGTCCAGTCGAGATCGCCTCGCGCGAGCGAACGTGGCTGTGACGCGCGCGGCTGCGGTCGGGCGAACTCGTGGCATGCCGAGCAGCGCGAGGTCTCGATCAGCTTCCGTCCGCGAGCCACCTGTGCCGGGACTTCCATTCCTGTCCCCTCGCCCCTCGCCTTGGAGGGGAGAGGGTTAGGGTGAGGGGTTTCTTTTGGCTTTGCTTTCGGTTCGGGAGTCTGTTCATCATTCGGCCCCCTCACCCTAGCCCTCTCCCCCGAAGACGGAGGAGAGGGGACAAGAAGTGCCAACACGATCTGCGCCCGCTCCTTGTCGCTGAGTGAGACAACCGGCATCCGCGCGTGTTCGTTGAGTTGAGTCGGCTTGACCAGCCACGTCGCCAGCCAATCGGCACTTCGTCGCTGGCCGATGTCGGTGAGTGAGCCGCCGCCAAATGGAGTTGCTTCACCGAGCTTGTCATGCGTGTGACAGGCCAGACAGCCCACCGAGCGGATCAGCGTCCGACCCTCCTTCAAATCCTTGTCGCGTTCTGCGTCCTTCAGCTTCGGCGGCGCATCGAGCTTCACGGCCTGAGCCTGTTCGATCAGTGCGGCCACAATCGCGGCGGCCTCCTCGCGCATGAAGCCGAAGTGCGGCATCTTGCCTTCTGACTGCGACGGATTCATCAGTTTGTCGATCAGCCACTCACGACTCGTTCCCTGCCCGACGTGCTTCAGTGACGGAGCGAGAAGGAAGGGTTGAGGGTTGAGAGTGGAAGGTTTAGAGGCAGCGGCCGCCTTCGCCTGGCCTTCAACCGTCAACCCTCGACCTCCAACCCCGCCGTGGCAGTTTGTGCAGCGATGCGACTCGAACTGCACGCGGCCTCGTTCGGCGAGGGCAATCTCGGGCGCGGGTTTCTCGTGGAAGAAGACGTGGTACGGCAGTGGTTCGAGCGGGAACTCGTTCGACGACCAGTAGAGTTTGAGTTGTGCGGCGTCACCCGTGCGCGTGAACGTCACTGAGAACGGCTTCTCTCCAAAGCCGAGTTCGACCTCATTGCCGCTCACCCATGTGGGCTTTTCCGTTTCGCCGCTGACAACAACCTTGTCGTCGATCCGCACTTCGACTTTGCCTTGAACGAAGGCGTGCCAGCGCGTGCGGCCTTCGCCTCGCAACAGGATGCGACCGGACCACTCGGCGCGAAACGGCCCGGCAGCAACTCGTTCGTCGGGTGAGGCGTTGTCCCAGACGAAGGCGATGTCCGGATCAACGCGCTGCACCGATTGGTTCTTTGCAGCCGTATCGCCTTGTGCTCCGTCGCGTTTGGTTGTGTATGTCGCGAGCAAGCCGGGAGGCAGTTCGTCGTCCTCGTCCTGAGCCGCTGCGGAGGCCGTGAACAACAGCGTGACGCACAACCAAAGCCGATGACGATTCATCTCGATCCTTTCGCAACAGCGGCCCGGCCAGAAAGCCAGCCGGGCCACGCGAGGTGTCAGTTTGTCTGGCGTCCCGTCGCGACAACAACGCGAAAGCGTGCCCTTCTCATGCCAAGAGTTAGTGCCTCGGAATGCCTCAGATTTCATAATCTTTCTCTTTGCTCGCGTCTCCACCGAATGAGGCTCGGAAGCCTGCGGCAGCGGCGGTGACGGCTTTCTCAGTACCGGTCAGTCGCAAGAAGTAGACATCTTTGTCTTTCGTGACGAGGACCACGCTGAGGGACTGATGGTCTTTGCGCAGCTCCTTCTTGCCGCCTGCGAACGGCCCGCCAGCGGTGTATTCGTACGTCCCCTTCACATCGCTGAGGAAGTATGTCCCTTGGGGGGCTTCCCCCGTCGTGATCTTGATTTTGCGACCGTCTGAACTGAACTGACTGATCCAGCGTTTGAGGTTCGCTTCCACTCCGCCGCCGCCGCCGGGAAAGGACGAGATGACGAGTTCCGTCGGGTGTTCATCCCCTTCGGCCGAGGGAATTGCGAACTGGGCCAGACGCAGTTTGTTGGCGGGCTCTTGCCTCTTCCAAGAGGCGGGAACCTTGAGCGTGATCGCTTCGATCTTGGTCTCTTTGGCGGGAGCTTCATCAGCCTTCGGCTGCACTGCTTCTGTCTTGTCCTGAGTTCGCCGGGCGGGACCACGGAAGGCTGCTCGTTCCTGGGAGGCTCGCTTCACGACAGAGGTTCGTCCATTCGATCCGATCACGTCGCGTGAGGTTCGATCTGACGATTGGCTGATCTGCGTCGCAGGCTTTGGACCGGTCGCGACTAGCGCGGCTCCAGCCACAGCCATGTCGAGCGAATAAAGACTCGTGCGGGCCGTGATGAAGAGCGTCTTGTTGTCGGGGCCGCCGAACGTGCAGTTGGCTGGTTGTTCGGGGACCGGGACGCGACCGATTAGCTCACCGGTCGCAGTCAGAACGACGAGGCTCTTGTAGGTCGCGTAAATGCGGCCTGCGGCGTCGAGACACATTCCATCGGGACCGCCGCCGTCGAGCGTCAAGTCTCCGGTGAAGATGATTTTGCCGGTGCCGAGCTTACCCGGCGCAGTGATCTCATAACTCCAGAGTTCGCGTTTGTTCGGTTCGGCCACGAGCAACGTCTTGCCGTCGGCTGAAACCAGAACACCGTTGGGACGGACTCGGTCGTCGATCACGCGCGTCGTCTTAGCCGCCGCATCGATGTAATAAACACCCATGCACGGCTGGTCGATCTTGGGGTCGTTGCCATAGCGTGGATCGGTGAAGTACAGCCCGCCGTAACCATCGAGCGCGAGATCATTCGGACTGTTGATTGGCTTGCCGTCATAGCTATCGCAGAGCGATTCAACCTTCGGCTCGGCTTTTCCCTCCTGCGACGTGATCTTCACGACACGCCGTGTTCCCCCTTGGCAGGCATACAGATTTCCGGCCGCATCAAACACGAGACCGTTGGCGTTGCCCGAAGGCTTGAGGAAGTCGCTCGCGGTTCCATCCTGCTCAACCCGCACGATGCGTGAGTTGGGGATGTCACTGAAAAGCAGAAAGCCCTTGGGCGAATAGGCGGGGCCTTCAGTGAACTTGCAGTCGCCAATGACCTTCCTCACTTCGGCCTTCGGTGCGATCAAGTCTTTCACCTCGTCAGCAACAAGCGTTGACGAGAGTGGAGAGGACGCAATCAGTAGGCCGGTCAACAACAGACAAACAGCACGCTTCCAGCAACGCATTGGCGACTCCTTGGGGGAACGGTTCATGAGGCAGACCTTGAGGCGGCGGATTGTCAGAATTCGCGTGGCGTTTTGCAAACAGCAACCGAGAGTCTTTCGATGGACAAGAGCAGTCGTCCATTTGGTAGACACCTCTCTCTCACTCTCCTGCCCTTCTTCTTGCAATGATGGCGTCAGGACCAACACTGTTCGGCACGGCGAATGATGGGGGCTCGCATCGGCGGTCGAGTACGGAAAAATGACACGGTTGGCGCGGCTTGGTGAGCGA
>JAYTXB010000336.1:0-2225 GCA_043743205.1 Schlesneria sp. | reverse complement strand
CCCGTTGAAAAACGTAGGATGGGCATCTTGCCCGTCCGATTTCCCGCAGAAAAACGACGGCCTAGAAGGCCATCCTACAGTTTTTCAACGGGCTGCTAGTCGCCCTGTCGCTCCATGACCGGCAGCGCAAACCAAGTCTCGACGGGAGATCGAGTAGGAAACGGATTCGTCATCGAACGCGGACTCTTCAGCTCGCTCCTGTCGCGGAGCGACAGGGCTACCTTGTTGAAGCGACCTTGTGACACGCCGGTTTGAGACTTCGTCGTCTTGAATCGTTGAACCGCGCCGGGCAAGCTGTGTGGGTTAATCCTGACTTCAGACGAACTCACCTGCTGAGGAACGAACGCACATGGACCCCCGCATCGAACAGCGACTCTGGCAGGCGCGCCGTCAGTTTCTTGGGCAGTCGGGCGTTTCGATCGGCATGGCGGCACTAGCCTCATTGATGGGAAGCGATGTGCGCGGCGAGACTGCGGGGAGTGGTGTCTCGTCGAATGCGGTCACTGTCGGACAGCGCGGTTTGCCGGGACTGCCTCACTTCGCTCCGCAGGCAAAGCGGGTGATCTATCTGATGCAGTCGGGTGCGCCGTCGCACGTGGACCTCTTCGATTACAAGCCAGGACTCGACCAGCGGCGCGGCGAGGAGTTGCCCGAGTCGGTGACGAAAGGGCAACGGCTCACGACGATGACGGCCGGTCAAAAATCGAAGCCGTTCCTGCCAAGCATCTCGGGGTTTAAACAGTTCGGCGAATGCGGTCGCTGGGTATCGAACTTCTTGCCCTACACGGGCGAGATCGCCGATCGACTTTGCTTCATCAAGTCGATGCACACGGACGCCATCAATCATGCGCCCGCTGTCACGTTCTGGCTGACCGGTGCCGAGCAGCCAGGTCGCCCCACCGTCGGTGCGTGGGCGTCGTATGGTCTCGGCAGCGACAACGAAAACCTGCCATCGTATGTCGTGCTGACTTCACGCGATCAAGAGGGTTCGTGCGGGCAACTCTTCTATGACTGGTATTGGGGGACCGGCTTCCTGCCGTCGAAGTATCAGGGAGTGAAGTTCCGCAGCAGTGGCGATCCGGTGTTGTACCTCTCGAACCCCGATGGCCTGAGCCGCGAGACGCGCCGGACTTGGCTCGACACACTCGGCCAGATGAACGCGGTGAAGTATCGCGAGGTCGGCGATAGTGAGATCGCGACGCGGATCGCTCAGTACGAGATGGCCTTCCGAATGCAAGCCGCCGTTCCCGAGTTGGCTGATCTTTCGTCAGAGCCGCAGCATGTGCTCGACCTGTACGGCCCCGATGCCAAACGCCCCGGTTCATTCGCCATGAACTGCCTGCTCGCGCGAAGATTGGCCGAACGCGGCGTGAGGTTCGTCCAACTGATGCACTCGGGCTGGGACCAGCACACGAACCTGCCGACACAGCTTCAGGTCCAATGCCGCGATACCGATCAACCCGCTGCGGCCTTGGTGAAAGACCTCGCGCAACGCGGTCTGCTCGAGGAAACGTTGGTCATCTGGGGTGGCGAATTTGGGCGGACGCCCTTCGGCCAGGGAGACATCAACAACCCGAAGCAACATGGCCGCGACCATCACCCGCGTTGCTTCACAATTTGGATGGCGGGCGGCGGGATCAAGCCGGGGATCGAATACGGTGAGACCGACGACTTCTGTTACAACGTCGCGAAGGATGGCGTCAGTTACTTTGATCTCAACGCCACAATCCTGCACCTGCTGGGAGTCGATCACACTCGCTTGACGCACAAGCATCAAGGCCGCTACTACCGCCTGACCGATGTGGAAGGCGAAGTGGTGCGAGGTGTGTTGGCGTAGAGACCGATCGGGCATGACCCGCTTCAGAGTTTCACGGTGGGCCTCGATGCTCGGCCCACCCTAACCCGGATGATTCATGACAACCACGGAAAACACGGAAGTTCACGGAAAGGAAGTGGAGCTGCTTCGTCAAACCGTGTGTTGGACGAACTGATTCCTCTGAGCAAAGGCAACTTATTCCCTTCCTCTCCCTTCCGTGACTTTCCGTGTTTTCCGTGGTGAATAATCTGGACTAAGCAGATTCGCAGACAAGTCTGGGCAGTGGGATAGGCTTAGTTTGAAAATCGCTTTGGTCCTGATCCCGAGTTCGAGTTCCCCGTGCGCATTGCCGAGATTTTTCATTCGATTCAGGGCGAGGGCGAGTTCTCGGGAACGCCGTCTGTCTTTG
>JAYTXB010000335.1:0-1417 GCA_043743205.1 Schlesneria sp. | reverse complement strand
GCGGCAGGTAAGAATTTACCGTAGACCGGACGCCAACGTCCGGTCTTTTCGAGCCGACCGGACGTAGGCGTCCGGTCTACGGCGGGTATGCGAACTCTTGCCGCTCGCCTAACTTCCCGAACTCCAGCGACTCGTTTAACCGCGTGGGCAACGCCCCGCGCGTCGATGGAACATCATTTCCCGCTTTGCTGCCACGCGCGGGGCGTTGCCCACGCGGTTAAACGAACGTTCCAAACCGAGATGTGATTGCGGCTCCGTTTCTGAGTTTTCAAGTTGAAAGAGCAGGCGGGCTGCCTGCTCTACGGTGCCACGATCTCAATCGAACGCCAGTTGCTTGGCGGGGAAGACCGGCCCCTCGACGCAGACGCGCCGGTAATCCCACGAGCCATCGTCTTGCTTCACCTTTGTCACGCAACTGAAGCAGGCTCCGAAGCCGCAGGCCATCGGGGTTTCAAGCGATAGCCAACAAGGAACGTTGGCTGTGTCCGTCAGTCGCGCGACAGCGTGCATCAGCGGTTCGGGGCCGCAGCAGTAGACCGCTGCGGGTGGAGTCGGTTCGTCGAGCAGTTGCTGGAGCAGTTCGGTGACGAAGCCACGGTGTCCGACAGAACCGTCATCGGTGGCGATGCGCACGTCGATCCCTTCGCGACGGAACTCTTCGACACCGGCGAGGAACTCGGCCGATCGGACTCCGTAACAGAGCGTGATGCGCGCGGGAACGTGACCGAGTTCGCGCGGTGGCTGGCCGTAGACTCGCCGTCGTAGAGCTTCGCGAATGACGGCGAGGAACGGCGTCACACCGATTCCGCCCGCCACGATCGCCAAGTGCCCGGCTGTTGGCGGTGGAAAGCCATTGCCGAGCGGCCCCCATAACTCCACCGTGTCGCCAGCTTGAAGAGATTCCAGCAGTGAAGTCATCTTGCCGACGACGACATAACCGAAGTCGAGACCGCGCGGCTGACCGGCGTCATCATGGTCGATGTCGTACAAGGCGAAAGGTCGCCCAAGCAGCGGGTCGCTTCGTCCTGGCAATCGCACCATGAAGAACTGACCCGGTAAAATCTGTCGCGCGATCTCGGGGCAATCCAGCTTCATTCGCCAGGTATTACGAGCCATCGGCTCATGCTCAATCACCGTCGCGCGGCACTGCACTGCGGATCGCACGAGTCCCGGAAGACAGAGGTCGCTGTTGGAAGTCGTCATGGAAACATCCTGAACCTGATCGAGGATAAGGCTGCGGTGAATGAGCGTTGTTGGTGGGCCGCTTTCGCAAGTCTGTGAGTCGTTTCTTAAGCTCGACTTTTGCCATCCTATACCCCGCGCGGTCACGAATGAGGCCTTGGCGAGCCGCATGCCGTAAGGCTGCGGGTTCTTGATCGCCGCAGGAAACCCGCAGCCTTACGGCATGCGGCTCGCC
>JAYTXB010000334.1:0-1556 GCA_043743205.1 Schlesneria sp. | reverse complement strand
GACGATCCCCAGCAGGAATGGGCGGAGGAGATCGAACTGCGTGACCCAGCTAGCCTGCAACCAGCTCTGTTTCCAGGCGAGCGGCAACGACGATTGCTTGATGAGTCGTTCGACGTTTGTCAGGTCAAGACCGACTTTCAGCGTGGTGAAGGTGAGGACGCCGATCAGCGTGCGGCCGATCCCGCCTTCGCCTCCGAATAGACTCGTCCCGCCCAAGACTACGCACGCGACCGCGTCGAGCAACAGGTCGGCGTTCTGGTCGAGACTCACACTTTGCAGCCGTCCCGCGTTGACGAGTCCTCCACACGCCGCCGACAGCGCACCGATGGCCAGGCACGCGACAACGATGCGCTCGGTGCGGACTCCCGCCAGTCGCGCGGCTTGCCGGTTGCCGCCCGTCATGTAGACGTAGCGACCGAACCGCGTGTGTTGCAGCACGAGATGCGCGACCACCATCACCACTGCGGCGAGTGCCGCACTGTTGGGGAAACCGAGCCGACCGATTTTGAACAGCGGGTCGTTGCCGATCTGAGACAGGATCGGCGGGACACTGAACTTCTGGCTGAGCGTCATGAACTTGGCCAGCCCGACCGCGATGTTCATCATCGCCAGCGTGATGATGAAGCTGGGCAATCCCGAAGAAACCGTCAGCCAACCCGAGATCAATCCGAGCGCGAGGGCCACTACAAACGGGACTGACAGCGCGACGAGGATGTCGGCCGTGCTGGCGATTCCCATCCCCTTCGGTCCTGCTGCGAACGGCTGCTCCCAGATCACGCCGCACAAACAGGCCGACAGCAACGCCACCATCCCGACGGACAAGTCGATCTCCGCACAGAGCAGCACGAACGTGAGACCGGTTGCCACGATCCCCAGCACCGCACCACGTTTCAAGATGAGTGTCACCGTTCCCAAACTGACGAAGTCTTCCACGAGCAACGCGAAGACGAAGACCAGCGCGGTAAGGCTCAACAACGGTGCGAAGTCGGCCAATACAAAGCGGCTGGTGGGTGCGAGGGAGTCACGCGACAAAGCGGGGACAGGTGAGTTCATCGTCATTCCGA
Source organism: Schlesneria sp. (assembly GCA_043743205.1). Lineage (GTDB taxonomy): Bacteria > Planctomycetota > Planctomycetia > Planctomycetales > Planctomycetaceae > Schlesneria. Next base: position 492 of record JAYTXB010000334.1, on the reverse strand, counting down.
TTGGTGTTGGCGGATCGTTCGAGACTGGACGGAGAATCTCAATCAGGGAATGAGTGAGCTACGTAGGCGAGTCGTTCCCTGACTCGCACTCGCGTCGTGTGGAGTCCCTTGAAGGATTGCGTGGGCTTCTGATCCACTCACGAGACCACGCCAATCGAAGACTCTGGGCGTGCCACTCCGCCGATGATGCAATCGCCGCACGTGTCGAGCAAGTGCGGTTGTTATACCTCACGCGGCGGAAATTGACCGGGTTGGTGGAGACCCTGCGCCTTGATCGAAACGGTTGAGGACTCGTCCAAGAATGATTTGTAGGATGGGCACTCTTGCCCGTCTGGCTTTCATGTCTACGGCCTTGAATATCCCTCGCGCGGCCACGAGTGCTGTGTTTTAGGCGAGCCGCATGCCGTCAGGCTGCGGGTTTCCTGCGGCGATCAAGAACCCGCAGCCTGACGGCGTGCGGCTCGCCAAGGCCTCATTCGTGACCGCGCGAGG
>JAYTXB010000333.1:0-2228 GCA_043743205.1 Schlesneria sp. | reverse complement strand
TGAATTCCGAACCGGACGCGAGCGCGTTCCGGCTGATCTCTCGACACCTCATTTTCCGCCGCGCGAGGTCTAACAGTATTTTGCTTTCTGTGTTTCTTCAGCGTGCCTTCTCGAACAGCAACTTGTTCCTGCCGGAGTCCTGACACTCACCGTTCGAAGTCCGCAGGAACAAACACAGAGTGGCTGACACCTGAGATTCAGGCTGCGGTGAGGCTTTGATCTGAGGTGGATTCATGATTGAAGTCGCTCCTGAGGAGTTTTGCTTCGCGATCTAGATTGCTAGCATCCCGCCGAGTTTTTCGACCAAGTGATTGGGTTTCGTGGGGAGCGGATGATGCTGATTGCCTGTGTGCTGGTGTACATGATCGCCACAGTGGCTGTGGGGATTTATGCCTCCAGTCGTGTGAAGAACTCGAAGGACTTCATGGTCGCGGGGCGATCGCTGCCGTTGTACATGAACTTTGCTTGCGTCTTCGCGACGTGGTTTGGGGCGGAGACGTTGTTGTCGGTCTCCGCCAAGTTCGCTCACAAGGGAATGGGCTTTGTTTCGGGCGATCCGTTTGGAGCCTCGATGTGCCTCGTGCTTGTGGCGTTCTTCTTTGCACGCACGTTCTATCGGATGGAGTTGCTGACGATCGGCGACTACTACCATCTGCGCTACGGCAAGTTTGTAGAAGTCATTTCGTCACTCGGCATCGCCAGCTCGTATCTGGGTTGGACCAGCGCTCAACTGTCGGCGTTGGGGCTGGTAATCAACGTCCTCTTTCCGCAGATCTCACTCAACCAGTGCATCGTGATTGGAGCCGCGATTGTCACCGTTTACACATTATTCGGTGGCATGTGGTCGGTCGCTCTGACCGATGTTGTTCAGACGGCGGCCATCGTGATCGGGCTGATCATCGTCGCGGTGCTGTTGGGACAACGAGCGGGTGGGTTCGACGTGGTGATCGCGGCGGCACATCGAGAAGGGAAACTGAACCTGTTCCCGCATCTGACGGCAGCCGCGTGGATGGCCTTCATTGGCGAGTTCATCACGATGTCGCTCGGATCGATTCCGCAGCAGGATGTGTTTCAACGAGTGACCAGCGCCAAGAACGAGCGCACCGCGTTCTGGGGCACACTCGGTGGAGGCTTGTTCTATTTCGGCTTCGCGTTTGTACCGATGTTTATCGCGTTCTCGGCGATCGTCATCGACCCGGCCTACGCGGCCCACTTTCAAGCGGAGGATGCCCGCGAAGTACAGAAGATTCTGCCCGCGCTCGTGCTGAACGACACACCGATCTGGTGCCAAGTCCTCTTCTTCGGCGCGCTCCTGTCGGCGATCCTGTCCACCGCGAGCGGGACGTTGCTCGCTCCCGCCAGTCTGCTCACGGAAAATGTATTGCAGCCGTTCACGAAGCACTTCAGCGACAAGACCATGCTGTTGTTGTTGCGCGTCGTACTCGTCCTCGTGGCGATCGTCGGGACGATCATCTCGGTGAACTCGGAAAGCACGATGTATGAGATGGTCGAAAGCGGTTACAAGGTGACACTCGTGATCGCGTTCGTCCCGCTGGTCTGCGGCATTTATTGGCCGCGCGCCACTACGCAAGGTGCGATCTTCTCGATCCTGCTGGCCGTCCCAACTTGGATCGCGATGGAGTACCAGTACAACGAAGAGAGCACGGAGCTTTGGCGCTGTGTCCCGCCTCAACTCTATGGCTTGGCTGCTTCGTTCCTCGGGATGTTCCTCGGCTCCTCGATGCCCAACTGGATCAAGCACACGCAACCGGACCCGGCCGAATTGGCCAAGAAACGCGGCGTGTCAATGGGGCACTGAGCCTTGAGATCGCGTCCCGAGCGGCCCCGCTTACGATCCGAGCGCCGCCGTATATTCGGCGGGGATGTCGGTCGAGCGGAGTTGTCCGTCGGTGGGGATCAGGCAGTAGGCCGTCTTCATTTCACCCGTGGCGAGGATCGTGTCGCCCAATCGAAATTCGTAGGTCGTGGTCAGCGAACGCGATGTCAGGCGCAGCACCGTGACGCGGACTTCGATCTCGTCGTCATAGCGCGCGGGCGAACGAAACGAGCAATTCGCGGAGACGCGCGGCCAGCCAAAGACGGTTCCGTCTGGGAGCGTCCCGTGAATCTTCAGGCCGAGCGAGCGAAAGAACTCGTGCTCGGCTTGCTCCATGTAGCGATAGAAGTTCGCGAAGTGAACGATCCCGGCGAGATCGGTCTCACAGAAC
>JAYTXB010000332.1:0-5395 GCA_043743205.1 Schlesneria sp. | reverse complement strand
GATCACGGCGGGGACTCGCGCATTGAACCCGATCCCGCCACCAAACCTGAGATGGCTCGGTCTGTCGCCGGGAAGTTGGAGCGACGACATGCGACCGTTCTATTACCTGACGCTCGTCATGTTGGTGGCAGTCGTCTGGTTGCTGCGGAATCTGGAACGATCACGACTTGGTCGAGCTTGGTTTGCGATTCGCGAAGATGAACTCGCCGCGACCTGCATGGGAATCAACGCGCCTCGCGCGAAGCTGGCGGCGTTCGCGGTCGGTTCGGCACTCGCGGGTCTGGCGGGAAGCCTCTATGCGACGAAGCTCACCACGACGGCTGGCCCCGATGCGTATGATTTTAATCGCTCGATCATCGTCCTCGCGTGTGTGATCCTCGGCGGATTGGGAAGCATTCGCGGTGTGATCGTCGGTTCGATGCTGCTGGTCGGCTTCGACAACATCGTCGCTCCGATGCTCGACGGAGCCATCCAAAAGGCGAACATCAACCCGAGCGGTAATCGCTTCCTGATGTTCACCAACTGGCGGCTCATCATCTTCGGCATGGCGCTCGTGCTGATGATGCGGTTCCGTTCCGAAGGGTTGCTCCCCGCACGGCGCGATCAGCGGGGAGGGACCGCCTGATGGCGCTGCTTGCTCTTCGCAAACTGACGATGCGATTCGGTGGCCTCACCGCTGTCAACAGCGTTGATCTGGAGGTCGAGCCGAACAAGATCGACTCGGTGATTGGTCCCAATGGCGCGGGGAAGACGACCGTCTTCAATGCGATCACGGGAATCTACTCGCCGACGAGCGGCGCGATCACGTTTCAAGATCGCGATCTCAGCCGACCACGCACGTGGCAGGTCTTCGCGGCGTGTGCGGCGGTTGGCCTGATGACCGGCATCGGCTTGCTGCTGCTGATGGCCAACCTCGACACGATCTGGCGCGTCGCGATCAAGAACAACAACGACGACGAGGTCCGAAACGATCCGACAGTCGTGGCCAACTTCGCGAAGTTCGACTCGAACGGCGATAGCCAAGCGTCGCTGAAGGAACTTCGTGACGGGGCCGCATTGAATCCCGAGTCGCTATTCGCGCGAGGCGATGAGAACGGTGATGGCCAACTCAGTCGCGGCGAATACGTGCGATCGCAACGTCGCCGTTTCGACTGGTCTAACGCACTGCGTGACGCATGGCGTCAACTGCTTGGCGAACCGGGTCTCGTGCGTCGAGGCAGTCGCTGGCAGATCGTTCCCGCGACGAGCAACCGCATGTTGGCCACGGCCACGAATCTCAAGCAGGCGCTGATGCTCCGCGACAACTACGCCGAAGCGATCACGCGGGCGCGAGGCGATTGGAAACCGGTCGAACGTAATGGCAAGCAGGTCTTCCTGTCGGCCGACGGCCAGCGGGAATTGCTCTCCGCTCCCGATGCCGATGCCGATGCGGCAGCGACGAGGCTCACGCTGTTGAAAGAGATCGCGGCCGAACAGTCGGTTCATCGTCGCAATCAATGGCTGGCTCTGCTCGCGGGCTGCCTCGTCGGCGGAATGGGAACGTATTCGATCTGGCAGCGTTCGCGACGGACTCCCGACGTGATCGCCCTCGCCGGCATCGCCCGCACGTTTCAGAACATTCGCCTGTTTCACAACATGACCGTGCTGGAAAATGTCCTCGTCGGGATGGACCGCAGCTTTTCGGCCAATGTGTTCGGAATGCTGTTTCACTCACCGGCCCAGCGTCGGCAGGAGGCCGCGCGGCGGGAGCGCGCTCTCGAACTGCTCGACTTCATCCGCCTCAAGCCGAAACAACAACACCTCGCCAAAAATCTGCCGTATGGCGAACAGCGGCGACTCGAAATCGCGCGGGCACTCGCCTCCGAACCGAAGCTGTTGCTGCTCGACGAACCCGCCGCCGGGATGAACCCCACCGAGTCCGAAGAGCTAATGCACCTGATCCGCCGCATTCGCGACACGGGCGTGACTGTCTTGCTGATCGAGCATCACATGAAGCTGGTGATGGACATCTCCGACAAGATCACGGTTCTCGACTACGGCCAGAAAATCGCCGAAGGAACTCCCGCCGAAGTCCGCTCCAACCCGCGCGTCATCGAGGCGTATCTCGGCAAGGAAGAAGTGAGCTGAAGGCCGGAATCCTGCTACGAAACTACGGACGAAGAAAAATGACCACAGATTTCACGGATGGGCACAGATAACAGCCCGTTGAAAAAGGGCACCCACAGTAACCCGAAGCGTAAGCGAGGCTCGTGTTTCTCAAAGAGTCTGTATCGACGATCTCCCTCGCTCACGCTTCGGGTTACTTATTCAACGGGCTGATAAGGCGAAGAGTTTTCGGTGCAGGACCAAATCACTCCTTTGTTCTCGTTCACATTGAAGCTGCTGTTTTTGGTTTTATCTGTGCCCATCTGTGAAATCTGTGGTCGAACCTCCTGTCTTGTATTTTCGATGGCGGTTATTGCGAAGGGATACACGATCTTGGCCAAGTTGCTCTCCGTCGAAAACCTTGAAGCGGGATACGGACCGATTGAGGTGTTGAAGGGCATCTCGGTTGATGTCAACGAGGGTGAGATCGTCACGTTGATCGGAGCCAACGGCGCGGGGAAGACGACGACGCTGATGACGATTTCGGGGGGAGTCCGTGCCCGCGCGGGCCGCATTGTTTTATCGGGCCGCGAGATTCAGAACCTGCCGCCGCATGAGATCGTTCGGCTGGGGCTGTGCCAGTCGCCCGAAGGCCGCAAGATTTTTCCGAGGCTTACCGTACTGGAGAACCTCGAACTCGGGGCCTACACGCGCAACGATAAGGCGGGGATCAAAAAGGACATCGACCACGCCTACGAGTTGTTTCCCATCCTCAGTGAACGAAAAGACCAACTGGGCGGAACACTCTCCGGCGGCGAGCAACAGATGCTGGCGGTCGCCCGCGCTCTGCTGGGCCGTCCCAAACTGCTCCTCCTCGACGAACCGTCACTCGGCCTCGCCCCGCTGATCGTGCTGAAGATCTTCGACGTAATCCGAAAGCTCAACGTCGAAGAAGGGATGTCGGTCCTGATCGTCGAGCAGAACGCACGACTCGCGCTGAAGTTGGCTCATCGAGGCTACGTGATGGAGACGGGCACGATCACGATGAGCGATTCCGCCAGCTCGCTGTTGAACGACCAGCGAGTGAAGGATGCGTATCTCGGCGAATAGGACTCGCGCGGCCTACTTAACTCGGATCGTTAGCCACTTCAGCGACGGTCCTCTTTTGGTGAGCTTTCCGGTGCTGCCACCACTCCCACAGCGGCGGGAGCAGCGACAGGAAAACGATGGCGACCATCAGGACTTCAAAGTTCTTTTGCACCCACGGAATCTTGCCGAACCCGAATCCAAGCAGAGTGAATATGTTGACCCACGCCAAACCGCCGATCACGTTGTATTGGGCGAAGCGGCGGTAATCCATTTCGCCGATCCCGGCCATGAACGGGGCGAAGGTTCTCACGATCGGAACGAACCGTGCCACGATGATCGTGCGGTTGCCGAATTTGTCGAAGTACTTTTGGGTGTACTCGAAATGCCACGGCTTGAGGAACGGGATCGCGCCGCTGAAGGCTCGCTTGCCGATCCAACGGCCGAGTGAATAGTTCACGGCGTCGCCAAGGACTGCGGCCAGACACAGCATTGGTAGCAACCAGTAGATGTTCAGCGTGCCGTCCGCCGCGAAGGCCCCGGCTGCGAAGAGGAGCGAGTCGCCGGGAAGGAACGGCGTCACGACGAGGCCGGTCTCGCAGAAGATGACTGCGAACAGAATCCAATGGGTGGATGTCCCGTAGATGGAAACGATCCGCTTCATCTCGTCATCGAGCTTGAAGAGCAGATCAAATCCCCACCAGAAGAGTTCGACCAGCACGTGCATCCATTGGCTGAGCGTTTCCATGAAGTCGATCATCCTTGATTGTGTCGGTTCATTCGTAGGGTGGATTCGAGGCTCACCATCTTCGGTCGCGATTTCGGAGGGCCTCGAAGACTCGACCCACCCTACACTCTGGTCGCCCTGACCGGATCGCCCTGAATTGTCAGGGCCACGAAGTGTTGTGACTTCGGCCTAGGCCTACTTCGTTGTCGGTTGAGTCACGGCAGCGGGTTTGCCAGTCATTCCGAGTTGCTTCATCAGCTTGGGGACTTCGGCAATTGAGGTCCCCACGGCGGCCACCCAGAAGAACAGACCTGCGAACGTCAGCCCGACACAACGGAGCAGACTCGGCTTGATCTCGCGCGGCAGCAGAGTGCGGTTGACGACGACGACGTGCCAGCAACTGAACCCCAACGCGAAGTTGTAGATCATGCCGGAGAACGTCAGCAATGCGTCGGCTTTCACGAAGATCAGCATGACGATGCCGCAGATCGCATAGATGCACAGCACGCCAAAATACAGCTTGCCAATGTGCTTGGTGTCCCACTTCTGAAGCGACGGCAGCGCCGTCCAACAAACATCGACCCAGCGTCGCAACACGCCGTCTGCCGTCGAGACCATGCTCGTCGCCAGCACGAGTAGTCCGCAGAACATCGTCATGTACCAGAAGATCGGCCCGAAGAACGGCCCCGCTGCCTCTTGTACTCCGCCCGCCGTCATCGCCGCCGCGAGGTTCTTGTCGGCGAGGACTGTTCCGCGTTCGAGGAACTGCACCGACAACATGCTTGGCAGAGCGATGCCGATGAAACAGGCGGGCATCCAAATCCAAAGTTGCTCGCGTTGGACGTGGCCAATCCAGCCCTTCCATCTCACCAGCGATTCCTTCGTCACCTGGAAGACCATGCCGACATGAGACAGCTCAATCGCGTGACCGCCCACCACGCTGGGAATTGCACCCACGTGCTTACCCATTCCCCAGCCCTGCTCGCGCGTGAAGTTGCTGATCGGCGTGTTGGTCAACCCGCCGTTGCCGGAGATGGCCACCATCGAACAAAGCAACCCCAGCACCGACATGTCGATGATCGGAAAGCCGCGACCGCTGAAGAGGGACGTGAAGATGTTGTCGGTGTTCGGCCCCAATTCCGGTTCGCCAGTGTCACGGAGGCCGTTGTTGTTGGCGTCGCCCGCGCGTTGGATCGGGACGGTGCCGACTTGGAAGAAGCCACCGCCAATCTCGGCCCACGTCGAGGGCTTCGAATAGCAGACTGCCAGCAGCATGAGGAAGCCGAGGACCACGACCAGCTTGAACGTCATGATCGCTTTGAGCGAGTTGTAGACCTTGCCCCCGACCAGCAACGGTAGCAACACACCCAGAAAGATCGCGCAGCCGAGCAACTTCACGAGCAGTACATCAGCGATCCCCTGCCCTGCTACCAGTCTGAGAAATGTTTCGGGAGGCGCGGTTGCCGAGAGATCGGGCATTCGTTGCAAGATGATTCC
>JAYTXB010000331.1:0-26011 GCA_043743205.1 Schlesneria sp. | reverse complement strand
CCGCTCCCCATCCCACCGTCCCATCGACATCGGCATCCCTCCCGGCTCGCCTCCAAAACCAACGCGGCGTAGATTAGTGACTCGCCCGCCAAAGGGAAGCGTTTTTCAACAGGCTGGTAGCCGCAACGCCAGCGGCGTGCGCGCGATCAACGATTCGGCCGCGACCTCACCCGCGCCGTTGGCGTTGTGGCCAAACGTGCAAACCTCTCATTCCTGGCCGCGCGAGGTAAAAGACGGATGTGCCACGCACCATTACGCCACATGTCCGACTGTTGCCGATTGGCATCACCGAACGTGGTGTTGTAGCGAATGGTCAACACTCTGGAAGCGGCTGCTCATCGGGTGGTTAAACAAAATTACCAGCTTTTGCTACAGACTTGAGCCAGTGGCCTGTCGGATCGCCGTTTGCTTGGTTGCCTCACCCGAATGATCGTGGACGAGGTTGGCCGGAAAGCGAGGCGATGATGGAGATCGGTGCTGTGGGCGGTATCGGCATGTCGGGGGTTGCGGCTGGCGCTGCGTTGGGCGGCGCTGCGGCTGTGAGTGGTCTCGCTGCGACACAGCCTTCAGTTAGTACGATGGCGTTGGGCGGAGTCGGCTCCGGTTCGATGGACCAACTGGTCCAAATGCTCGGCGAATTCTCGACTGCCGAGATCCTGCTCGCCTTGATGCTCGCTCAGTCAAAGCGGCCAGAGCAGCAGACTCATCACGCCTCCGAAGGCGTCAGTACGGCATTATCGATGGCGATGCTGGCGGGATCACTGTCAAGCCAGGCTCCCGCTCCGGCGGTCTCGATGGCCGAGATGGCGGCCCCTGTGACGGGACTCATCGGCGGGCAGATCAACATTCAAGCCTGAGCCGACCAACACACCTCTTGGGTACAGTCGCTCCGCTCACAAGCCGTGACGCGCTACCGTCCGCAAATGAAGTGGTCTATCATCCGCCGCCGCTGTGGGCAGGACTGGAGAGACGATACGAACTTCGGTGCGACCGGTTGTGAGAGGATGTCACTCGATGCGATTGCAGTTTCTCGGCACCGGCGGCTTTCATCCGAACGAGCGGCGACACACGGCGGGATTGTTGCTGCCGGAACTCGGCGTGATGTTCGATGCGGGGAGCAGTCTCTTCCGCGTGCCAAGTCGCCTGGAATCGCAGGAACTGGACCTCTTCCTCACGCACGCGCATCTCGACCACATCATGGGACTGACGATCTTGCTCGTGCCGCTGATGAAGGGCGAGATCACGCACTGCCGTGTTCACGCCGAGCCGCATGTCCACGACGCGGTGAAGCAGCATCTGTTCGCAGAGTCGATCTTTCCCGTCCTGCCGCCGTTTGAGTTCGTGCCGCTGGCGGATCAGATCGTCGTGGCAAACGGGCGAGCGGTGGTGACGCATTGTCCGCTTACGCATCCCGGTGGATCGCGCGGATTCAAGATGGAGGTTGGCGGGAAGAGCCTCGCGTACATCACCGACACCGTGGCCGATGGCTCGTACCGCGAGTTCGTGCGCGGCGTCGATCTCCTCATTCACGAATGCAACTTTCCCGACGAGTTGGCCCAGTGGTGCGAGCCAACCGGCCATAGCCACACATCGGCGGTGGCTCGACTGGCGAAGGAGGCGGGAGTCGGACGGCTCTATCTGACACACATCGATCCGCAGCTCCCCGATGACGATCCGATTGGTCTCGCCACCGCTCGAGCGATCTTCCCCGAGACCACACTCGCCGAAGACTTGATGGAGATGGAGTTCTGATGGAAGTCTCCGAGACCGCTCAACTCGAACTGACCGCGTCGCTCCGTTGCCCGGCATGTCACAGTCCGATGCGACTCAACACGGATCGCGTCGAGTGTTCGACATGCAAAGTGTCGCACCCGGTGGTCGAAGGGATCGCTCGGTTCACTGGCGACCAGCACTTGGCGAGTTTCGGGCGGCAGTGGAACAAGTACGAGGTTGCTCATGACGACGAAGACCGCGCGACGTTTCAAGCCAAGACGGGCGTGAGGCTCGACGAACTCAACGGCCTGCGCGTCTTGGACGCCGGGTGTGGCGGCGGTCGCTACAGCAAAGTCTGCGGCGAAGCGGGAGCCACCGTGATCGGAGCCGATCACAGTGCGGCGGTCTCCAAGGCGCGACAGCTTTGTTCGCACTTGCCTCGCGTCGCGTTCTTGCAAGCCGACCTCAAGCAACTGCCACTCGAACCCGCTTCGTTCGACTTCGTCTTCTCGATCGGAGTCATGCACCACGATGCCGATACGCGCACGGTGTTCGATGCAGTGGCGCAGCTCGTCAAACCGGGAGGCCGCTATTCGGTCTGGCTCTATCGCCGCAATCAGTGGTGGCAGGAGATCATCAACCACGCTCTGCGATACCGCACGACGCAGATGGCACCTGAAAAACTCGAACGCTGGTGCGAATGGGGCGCGTGGTTCGGCGGACTGCCACTGGTAAACAAGACGCTCAACAAGGTCGTCAACTTCAGCTCGCACCCGAATCGGGAGAACCGCGTCTGCGACACCTTCGACTGGTTCGCGCCGCAGTACCAATACCATCACACCGTGCCCGAACTGTGCGACTGGTTCGACGCGGCGGGCTTCGAGAATCTCAACGTCCTCCCGCCCGAAAAGACCGGCCGAGTCTATCGCGCCGTCTATGAGTGGAACCTGCTCATCGGCAGCGGCGTGAATGTGACCGGAATGAAGCGGTGAAATGGGAATATGGAAGATATACCTCGCGCGGTGGAAACTGACGCGACGAGCCGCGCGGACAATCACGGCAACTACTGTAGTCTTGTCGCTCCGCCGACAAGATGTCCCGTCGGCGGAGCGACGGAACTACAGTAACGCGACCGTGCGTCAATTTCGGCCGCGTGAGGTATAGCGGCACTCGTTTGAAATCCCCTTGAGAAAGACCCTCCAAAAATGAAACTCCGTTTGTCTGTGTTGGTCGTTGGTCTGCTGGCCTGTTGTGTGACGAATGCACACGCGGCGAAGCCGGTGAAGGTGTTCATTCTCGCTGGCCAATCCAACATGGAAGGGCAGGCGGTCGCAGACCTCGATGGCAAGGACTACAACGACGGCCAAGGGACGCTGAAGTTTCTGTTGCGCGACTCGGCCAAGGGGCCGCTGTTCAAGCACCTCGTCAACGATGCGGGCGAGTGGACCGTGCGCGAGGATGTCTGGGTTCATTACCAACCCGAGAGCGGTCCACTGAAAGCCGGTTCGCTGGGAATGGGCTTCACGCCCTATGGCAAGCATCACTTCGGGCCCGAGCTGCAATTCGGTCACGTTATCGGCGATCACTGCGACAATCAGGTGTTGTTGATTAAGACCGCGTGGGGTGGCAAGAGTCTCTACAAGGACTTTCGCCCGCCGTCATCGGGAGGTGATGTCGGGCCGTACTACACGAAGATGATCTCGCAGGTGCGCGACGCGCTGAGCAATCTCCAACGAGACTTCCCCGCGTATGACGGCGGCGGTTACGAGTTGGCGGGCTTCGTCTGGTATCACGGCTGGAACGATGGCGTCGATCCGAAGAAAGCCATCCCCGAGTACGAGCAAAATCTGGTCAACCTGATCCATGATGTTCGCAAAGACCTCGATGCTCCGAAGCTGCCGGTCGTGGTCGGGGAACTGACTGGCGCGTGGGTCGTCGCGCCCGGTGAATGGACCACGTTGCGGAACGCTCAGAGAAAGGCTGCCGAGCGGCCGGAGTTCAAAGGTTCGGTGCTATTCGTTGAGACACACGACTTCGTTCGCAAACCAGAAGACTCACCCAACCCCGGCCACGGACATCATGAGTTCGGCAACGCGGAGACGTACTTCCTCGTCGGTGATGCTCTCGGCAAGGGGATGCAGTCGCTGCTCGCGGGAACGCCCGCAGTCACGACTTCAACGGCGACACCTGCCCAGCCGCAGGACGACGAATCGCCTCAGCCCACATCACGCACGATGAAGGAACTCGAAGGCTGGACGCTGCGTGTCGATGACCGGTTGCTCGGCGAGGCCCCGGACGCAGCGCTCGGCGCGCGGGCACTGCGATTCCTCGAAGCGAAGCTCGTCGAAATCAAAGCAGTTGTCCCGACCGAGCGACTGAAGGACTTGCAGTCGGTCACAATCGTGCTGGACCTGAACTGCGGCAAACTGAAGTCGATGCAGTATCACCCCGGTGCCGGTTGGCTGAAGGCGAACGGTTATTCAGAAGACCTCACCCAGTGCGTTCATCTCCCAAGAGCCGTCGATGTCGTGACGCGCCGCAACATCAACGAGCAACCGTGGGTCATCCTGCACGAGTTGGCTCACGCCTACCACGACCAGAAGCTCGGCTTCGACGAACCGCGCATCAAGGCGGCTCACGAGAGATTCAAGGAGAGTGGTCATGGCGACGCGACGCTGCTCTACAACGGCAAGCGTGTCAAACACTATGGCCTGACCAACCCGATGGAGTTCTTCGCCGAGATGACCGAAGCCTTCTTCGGCGTCAACGACTTCTTCCCCTTCAACCGCGCCGAACTCCAAGAAACCGAACCGGAACTCTTCAAGCTGCTCACCGAGATTTGGGCTGCGTCACCGAACCCGTCGCCTCAATAGGGTGATCCTCAACGACGCTTCCTCACAAGTAGCCCTGTCACTTCGCGACAGGAGAGCCGATCACACTTCAAATACATTACCGAAATGGGTGTTTCTATCGCGGAGCAAACGCGGCAACGAACTCCGGCAGATCGTCCAATCATCGAGCGACGACGCGTCATCTTGGAGTCGGTCGAATCGGCGGGAAGGGTCTGTTCAGGAGGGTTCGCCCTTGAGTGCATAGAGTTGAACGAGTCCGCAATCGGGACCGCGAAATGCTTGCAGGAGATAGTTGCGACGGGATTCATTCTTGGCATTTCCGAAGAACGAAAACTCGGGCACTCCAGCAACACAAGTGCCAACATACTTGTCGCCACGTTGACCATGATCGAGCAGATAACCTTCGTGCATGGAAACCGCACATGCCGGGCAACTGATGTTCATCTTCGCACGCTCCTCAATCTGAAGTTTTTGGCCACTGCCGATCATCTTCTCAAACGCTTCGCACCGAACGTCGAAGTCGAAGTCAGGACATCTTAAAAACGCACCGGCAACTCGGAAATGGTGTGTACCGGAGTCCTTCCGCGAGACGAAGGCAACTGCAAATTGTAGCGAAAACGCGGTGTCGGATGGACGATTATGTGATGTCAACGCATCGTGTCAGTGGGAGGCCATGATCGCTTCAGCATTTCAATATGGTCATCGAGCAGCTTTTGCTCCGAATCAAGCCAGACACCGCAGAAATCTGACAGGGGATATTTTTTTTGTGCTTGCTCCGCGTACTTCAGTGCGTTCGCGTCGTCGCCAAGGGAGTGATAACACGCAGACAAATGACAGCAGGCATAGTACGTGTCGTTTCTCGGAATTGAAGGAACCTTGAGTGGATCGTTCGCAAAGTTCAATATCGATTCAAAGTGGGCGATTGACTGTTGAAACTGCCTTCGGTGCATTTCCACCAGTCCTGAGTTGTACCTCGCAGCAAACGACGCCTGCCGCGATTCGTGCTCATTCATGACTTGAAGCCACCTTGAGAGGGCGAGTTCGACGTGGCCATTATCAAAGGCTCTGTTACCTGCTTCTACGATGTGCCACCCGTTGTCGGGTTTGGGGTACATGAGAACCAGAACTTCTGGAGGAATCTCGTCACCAAACATCCGTCGATGCAACGATCTTGTTTCAACCGGCCCGCGATGGATTGGAACATGCTCGATCGAAATAGTGGCAGTCGGGCTATCACCGAAAGGGCCATAGGGCTTCAAACGTGATTGCCATGTAAACGCCCCAATGAGCGCGGCGAGCATTGCCACGCAGGGAATGAGGATGCTGAAGTTTGTTTTATCGTCGCTTCGGGATGCGTACATAGTCCGACTTCTCCAGCTCGTCAGCGCAACGCTGCGCGAATCACGGTCGCTCGATGACTTCGGGAGATAGATCAATTTCGGGAGGCTCGGGGTTAGTGTCGCATTGGGCCAGAACCGAAGCAATCGAGTCTCGCAGCGGACGTAGTTGCACGCGGGCACCTTGTTGGTTGAGTAGGTACACCGCCCAACCGACGATGAGAAACAAGACACCCACGATCACCTTTGAAAAAATCGGCGATGGCACACCGAGAATCACGAACGGCGCGCCCAGAAACAACGGACCGATGTACCACCAGAGGACGTGTTCCAGCAGCCAAATCTGTCGGTCGATGCGCCGGAGTTCGATCTGGCAGTACTCGCGCAACGAGAGATCGGCACTTAGCAATCGGTCCTTACGACGCGCCAACGTCATGACGATGACGACTTCAATCGTCCCCAACATCATGAGCAGAAATCCGAATCGAAACATCATGTTCGGGCCGAACAACATCGCTGGAGCGGCGGCGACGAAGACAAACACCGCAGCAGCCGCTTCGGTCATGTCTCGCTTGAAGATGTCCGATTCAAACTTCGCCCCCTTCTGTTTGACAGAGGCGGCGATTTCATCGAAGCGCGGCCCGGAGAGGTCTTCGCTCTGCCAACCCGGTTTGAGATCGTCGAGGTTCATAGTTGGATCGCCTCCCACTGAGACAGCTTTTGTTTGATCCGGTGAATGCGCACGCGCACTGCCCCATCGGTCAGACCGAGAACCTCAGCCATTTGTGGTGAGCTGAGGTCGTCGAGATACATCAACACGATCGCGCGGTCGGTCTCCGACAACGTATCGAGAAATCGCTGCAACAACTCGAACGAGTCATGCCCATCAACGGCCCCCGTGGCCTGCTCCGCCTCCAGCGATGACGCCGAGATCGCTCGCCGCCGGTCGGCAGATCGCGTCCAGGAAATGGCCGTGTTGAGTGCGACGCGATAGCACCACGTGTCGGCGGGAGCATCATCTCGCAACGTCGGCAGGCTGCGCCAGATTTGCAGCAGAATCTCCTGCAACAAATCCTCGAACTGCCGTCCCCCATACGTCCGCGCGATCGCTCCGATCCGGCGACGATTCCGCTGGAGAAGGTCCTCAAACCGCCGCTCGGTGATGTGGGAGAGATTGCTCACACGAAAGTTAGTCGCCCGCCAGCAGCGTTTGTTACACGACGGCTTACCAATTTGGCTTGTCCCACAATAGAAAACGAAGTGCCGATAACGTGAGGAGTGACGCAAGCCGGTCGTCGATGAAGTCTGGGATTGGGGATTGAAACAAAGGGGCCGACGTTGGGGTTGGAACGTATCGCTCGAAGAGAAGCGAAGTATTCCCTTCCCAAGATTTCATGAATTGAGGAAGTCGATAGCAAGAAGCTTCCAAGTCAGCTTCGAGTGATCCGGAAAGGCTAGCGGCAAGAGAAGTCACTTCGCCTGCGTAATCTGTTGGAAGGTCTTCGATGTCGAGCCAGTCGCGCCTGCGAGGATAGTAGAAACTCAACTTTGATCCAGATTGGAAAGTGATATCGACTGAACGACAGATGCCGAAACGAACAACGGCCCGAATCGTAGCGATCAATTCATCCGACGCATCAAATACTTTGGCGTCGAACTGAGACGCCACATAGAAGCAAAGAAAGGCGGGGATTTCGATGCGACCAAGTTGTCCAAGGTCATCACTGAACTGCAATGCCGAACCATCTCGATGACACGTCGCTCGGCGTCCCTTCCAAATCGCGTTCGCGAACTCGTATCGCATGTTCCATCCCGACTGATGAGAACCGAACAGTCCGGTTGGAATCGGTCGGCCTTGAGTGTCCACGTCCCATAAACCGAGCAGTGCGTAATCGCTCGCCTTCATCCATCGAATACTCTTACGCCATCCCGTTCCCAATCGAATCCGTATCAATTCGTCGCGTGTACAAAATGAAGAAGCACTCAATGGGTCAGGCTCAAACAAAGTGGCGCATAGGAGATGGTTTTCACGTTTCTCGCAAGAAGTCTTGCATCAACATCAGTGCCACCGTTCGCATTGGGGCCTTCGAAACACAGTAATGAATGCGAGCCTCATCGCAGGGACTTGGAACAATTGACTCAGCAGGCTACTGCCTCCCCAAGTTCTTGCCTCGCACCATGGACGGCGGGCGGGATTGAGAGCGACCCGCAGGAGTCCGTTCGGCGTCTTCGGGGCAGTGTTCGCGCAGCCAGGTTCTCAGCGGGACATCGCCATCGACGGGGTCGTAGGTGCCGTTGGCGGAGAGGCCGTCGCCAAGGATCTGCCGCCGAATCGGATCGAGTTGCGGGAAGAGGTGCGCGACCGTCATCGCGTCCTTCGGACGGAGCCACCGATAGCTGTAGCCGTACCACACGACCTTGCGCGTTTCGTTCCAGAGGTTCGGGCTGCGCGAGTGCCAGACCCGGCGATCAATGATGACCGCCGAACCGGCCTTCACGCACAGCGGCTCGGCACCGGGCGGATTCGAGACGCCGTCGGCCGGGCAGTCGATTTCATCCTGCAACTGCGAGCCGCGCACGATCAGCGTGTTGCCTCGGTCGGGCTGGCTCGTGTCGGTCAGGTAGTAGCCGATCTTCAGCGACAGCCTTGGCCTGGGATGCGTTTCCAGCTCATCGTTCACGCGCATGCTGTCCTGATGCCAGGCGACGCGCCATGTGAGGGCTTGCTCATCGGCGGGCGGCGTCACGTCCACGTGCGAGTGATACAGGGACGTGTTCCAGCCAAGGATGCCCCAGATTTTGGGATACGTCGTGGGACAGTCGATCAGGTCCAGCAACGCCGGGTCCTCATGCACGACGTTCGTGATCGACAGCAGCTTGGTGCGAGTCGCCTCGGTCCGCTCACGAGCATCAATCTTGTCCGCCGCAGAGATCAGTCGCGCGGTCGTCGCTTCATTCAACGCATTCTCAACGATGAGGTATCCATTTGTTTCAAAGAACGCTCGTTCGTCGGGAGTCAGCCGATGGCGCAGGCAGTCAACATTCATGGTGGCTCAGTTCCTGAGAGAGTCATCAGCGGTTCAACACGCGCGACCATGTTTTCCCAATGGAGCCAAGACTGCAACCGAACGACCGGTGGTTCGCGTCTGAAGGATGCCGACCACTTCGGCTTGACACCAGCGACACCACTGTTATAGTTCTGTAAACACTTTGAGGAGTGAGTCATGTTTGTTCACATTGAACGCGGGTCTTCGGTGCCGATCTCACGGCAAATTGCCGAGCAGTTGCGATCGCAATGCCTGTCGGGGACGTTGGGCGTCGGCGAGAAGCTGCCGTCGGTGAGAGAACTCGCGCAGCAACTAGCCGTCAACGTCAACACGGTGTTTCGCATCTACGAACGTCTGGCCGCCGAGGGGCTGATCGAATTGCGACACGGCGACGGCACCTATGTCAGCCCGAAGCACCGGCAGGCCGATTCGCGGCTGGAGACTCAACGCGACAAGTTCGGTCTCGAATTCGACGCCCTCATCCATCAGGGAGTGATGCTCGGCTTCACCGCCGCCGAACTGCGAACACGACTGACGGTCGCATTGGCTACGGCGCGGAAAGCTCAGAAGTAATGATCACATTGGGGTGTCTGGCATTCACTCAGGCACGTCGCCTGGCAATGGAATCACAAATTGAAGAGGGGGAAGTGGAACGCTGATCCCCGCTGATTGGCACTGATCCTGATTTGAATTAGCGAAGATCAGCGGTCATCAGTGTTCCCCATATTTTTGCGAACTCATTTCATCGTTCATCCCGTCCCATCATGTTGAAAGAGGCTTCCGATGAGTGACTCAGCGGTTTCGGTGTGTGGCCTGCGGAAGGCGTTTGGTGAGCATGTGGTGATTGAAGACGTGTCGTTCGAGGTGCCGGCGGGGCAGACGTTTGCCTTGCTGGGGCGAAACGGTGCCGGCAAGACGACGATGATTCGGATGTTGCTGGGACTGTTACCTCGCGATGGCGGGACGATCCGGGTCGCGGGTTGCGATCCGGCGGCTCAGTCGCTGGAACTGCGGCGGCGAGTTGGGTATCTCGCCGAGGATCAGTCGATGTACGAATGGATGACGGCGGTCGAGCTGTGCCACTTCTTGCAGCCGTTCTATCCGCAGTGGGACTCGAAGTTGGCCGACCGGTATCTCGAACGGTTCGAGCTGCCGCGACACGTCCGCATCGAACGGCTCTCGAAGGGGCAGGCTGTGAAACTCGGGTTGGCCGTCGCGCTGGCTCACACGCCGCAGGTGGCGATCCTTGATGATCCGGCGCTCGGACTCGATCCGGTTTCTCGCAAGGAGTTCAACCGCGATCTGGTCGAACACTTACAGGCCGAGGGGCGAACCGTGATTTACAGCTCGCACCTGCTCGATGAAGTCGAGGCGGTGGCGGACGTGGTCGCGATCCTCGACCGAGGCCGCATCGTCCGACAAGGCCCGACCGAAACGCTGCGCGAAGAAGTGCAGCGAATGATCCTGCCGCAAGAGGTCGTGCGACATCAACCGGCTCCGAAAGGGTTGCTCGACGCGAGGCGACACGGTGAGAAGTTCGAGGTCGTCGTGGATGGAGCGCCGCGATTTGTGAGTGAACTCGCCACGGCCGGGCATTCGATTCAATCGACCGAGATGACGCTCGACGACATTTTTGAAGCGTTCGTCATCGGGCGACCGCAGGCGTGGAGCGAGTGAATTGCGAATGCGAGGAATGGAATGCCTCGCCTACGTAGCTCGGTCATTCCATGGCCGAGATTTTTGATCGTGATGCGCATTTGAGAGAGGCACACCATGTCACCCGAGTTTCGCAGTTTGTTGCTGAAGGAATGGGCCGAGCGGCGGTCGCTGTTTCGACTGGGCTTGGTGTTGGTCGCCGTTTTGCTCGGCTACTGCGTGGCGTATGAATTGGAGTACCGGACTCGGGCACTCATCGCTTCGTACTACTCGACATGCCTGATGATGAGTCCACTGGCGGCGGTGTTGCTGGCGATGTCCACGGCGACGGGCGAGTACTCGCGACGGACGTTGAAGTTCTCGTCGTCATTGCCCGTGTCGCTGAGCAAGGTCGCGTGGGCGAGGCTGCTGGGCGCGTGGGGCTGCCTCGTTGTGCCCATTGTTTGCGGCGCGATCGTCCTCACGCCGTTGTTCGCCGCCGGACTGTTTGAACAGGCGGGAATGCGTTCGGATACCGTGCGACTTCCCGACCGCCCGAGCCTTTCACGAGTTGCCGCGATTGGATTTCTCTGGACGACGACAGCGATCTCCGTGGCTTACGTGTTGCATCTCTCGACGCTGCTGTCGCTAGTGGGAACACGCTGTCGGGACGAAGGGACGATCGGGTTCATCGGTGCGATTGTGGTGCTGTTCACGATGATTTTCACGGAGATTCGTTCGACACTCGATTCACTCGGACAGTTCTTCGTATCGGATTGGATCGGGGCGTTGCTGCCAGCGTCACTTGCGATCAACTGGGGCTACTTGGAATTGGACGGATCGAGTTACGCCGACTTGGAACTCGCGCCGTTGGTCTTCGGACCGCTCGCGGTAAACCTGCTCATCACGGCGAGTCTCGCAACCTGGTTCACGCGCTGGTCTGGCTGCCGGGCCGATGCGGTCTCGCGCCCGACGAAGTCTTGGCGGCGCTGGCTACCTCGAATTGGGATGCCTGCCATCGCAGCGCGACTCGGGATTCGCTGGCCCGGTCGTCTCGCGGCGCTGACGTGGCTGAATGCTCGCCAGTCCGTGCCGCTCAGCGTGACCGGCCTGATGATCGCCGTTCTGATCACGTGGGTCGGACTGCTTGAAACGCAGGCGAGCGGCACTCTGCGCGTCACTGAACATGGCGGAACGATGGCCTCGGAATTGATGGGCCAGCTTCCGTCGAGCACCTGGTTCGTCGGAGCACTGTGGGCGGCGATCGTCGCTGTCGGCATCTTCTCGTCCGAGTTGAAGCCGGGCTTGGAACAGTTCTGGCGTTCGAGGCCGATCTCACCCGGAGCTTGGTTCTGGATGAAGTTCAGCGTGGGACTGATCGCTGTCGTGGGGATACTCGATGTCATTCCCGCATGGCTCGCGTGGAGTCTGCCTCGACCGGAATATGTATCGCATCCGTCCGGCCCTACTAACTTGTCTGCGTATTTGGCGTGTATGCCGCTGATTCACGCCCAAGTTTATGCGGTGGCTGTTGCGGCCGTGTGTCGATTGAGGCGTCCGATACTTGCCGCCATCGTCGCGTTGCTCGTGTTCTTCGTCGTCGATTCGGTGCTGAAGTCGATCCCCGGCTTTGACAAGCTCTCGACGATCGATGTCTTCAACAGTCTGGACCAAGCCGGAAAATCGGGCGAGAGGCTCGACCTGACCAGTGCGGGTTATCCGATTGTCTATGGCATCGTCGTGACGATCATCATCGGCGCGACAGTGCTAGCTCGAAGATCGTTGCTCCCGCCGCGATCCTCCCGACGAGTCGCCGCCACGGCGATCCTGCTGGGCCTGTGTGGCATCGCCACTGCTGCCGACGCACACGCGGCCGAGCCACCGACCGTCGCCGACATCCTCGCGGGAATCAAACAGCGCGAGGCACTCGTCAAAAACGTGCGAATGCGTCTGTCCTCCAAGTCGCACAAGACAGCGGCATTCTTCTCACAGCAACAAGCCACGGAAAAACCTCGCCGTCGCACCGGCACGGCCTCCCTCTCCACAGAGATCCATGAGTTGATTTACGAACTGATCGACCGCCCGCCGCGACGAGCTTGGTCGGAGTTTGCTCCGGATGCCACGCTCAAATATTGGATCGCGTTCGACGGAACACACCTCCGTCAGTTCTTTCCTAGGCAATCGTCCCGGAGTGCGAGAATGACCTCGCCAACGACGCCCGCCATTCCATTCATCGAACCCGCTTCCGCCCTGATGTCGAACGGTGGAACTTCACTGGCAGACCTGTTGATAAGCGGGCAGAAGACTGGCGAGCAGCAACTCATCGACGCGAACAGTGGGCATCTGATTGGCTGGCAAGTCACAGACGTGGTTCCGCGCGAAGTGAACGGCGAGCAACTCATCGACTTCCGGCTCACGCAGACGATCCATGAAATCACGGGTGTCGCGGCGAACGGCCGGGATGTCGAACATGCCAGCCGCGAATACCGTTATCTCGTGACGGTGAATGCCACGCGACATCACTGGCCGGTCCGTGTGACATTGGAAGTCGCCGCGATGCCCGAGGCCAAAATCATCTCCCGCACCGAGACCACCGCTGAGGGTTGGCTCGACGCCGGACCACTCGCCTATCCCCGCCAAGTGACTCAACGCAACTACATCGCACGCCCCTCGGTCAATCCGCCCTCCGCGACCAACCCACAACACGACGAAGCTCAAGCCAACTCGCCTCCACTCGAACTCACCCTGACCACCGAGATCGAGCTTCAGGAGATCGCCGTCAACACAGACCTACCAGACGCCCTCTTCGCCCCCGCGTTCCCCTCCGGAACCGTTTTCCACGATCAGCAAGACCGCAAGCAGTACGAAGTGACCGCCGATGGCCGCGAGCAGCTCTATGTTCCCAAGCCGAAAGGCCTGCGCGGCGCGGTCTTTGCCTACCATCTGCTCTGGATCGCCTCGGCAATGGTCTGGCTGTTCCGGCGTAACGCGGGGCTTTGAGAGAGATCGCGAACGGTTGAACGAACGTGTCGCCCCGTTCTGGCCAGTGTCCGCGATCGGGTTGCGGATCAGCCATACAGCTTGTTGGCTTGTTCGTGGTTGATCTTCACGGCTTTGATGCGGCCACCGGAAAGCTGTTCGCCGTGGGGGTCGATGTAGACGCGACCTGTTCTTCCGGGTTGAACGCTCATCACGTGGATGTTGAAGATGAACGAGGCGTCCTCGGTCGCTTGGAACCAGTGGACGTTGTCCTTGATGTCGGTCACAGTCGAATGCGAGCCGGGGCCAAATTTCGCGTCGAGCGTCGGTTTGATGATCATGTGCGTCTTGTCGTCTTCCAGCCGGTCGTAGTGCCTCCCGTGGAAGTTCCCCTTCAACACGACAAACGCGGTGGCCATGTTGTCGTGACCGTGAGGCACGACCGAGCGATCCTTGTTGAGGGCGAAGACCTGATGTCCGAAGACGAGGTTCGTCGGCAACCCGTCGATCTTCGGCAACGTGGCACGCAAGCTCAGTTCGCCTCTTTCAGGCATCTGGATGTTGCCGGTCAGCTTGTCGAAGTCGATGAACTTCAACAGGTCGGGGAGATCGACTTTGGCGAGAAGCTGCTCCACCTGCTTCTGCCACTGCGTCTGATCGAGCTTCTGCCCCTTCAAGTCAACGCTCATCGTGTTGAGTTCCGCGAGCCACTTGGCCGCGATCACCTTGACCTCCTCGCCAAACGCATCGCGGGCGAACAGCGTGTCGAGCAGCGACCAGGTGAGCAGCGAACCCAACGTCTGCTGATGAAAATCGCGTCGAGAAATTGTCGGCATGGCGGAAACCTTTCAAAGGGTAGGGCGGTTGTGATGGTCAGGCGTGCGGCAGATGTATCCCGCGCGGTTCGAGCACTCAAACCAGAACGTGCAAAGTCTAATAACTTGGATTGACGACCTCGCGTGAGGATGTCCATGCCCATTAGAATTCGGCCCTCTGGAATGCACAACGTGGGGAGCCTTGAATGCGACATTGCTGGATCATCACTGTTCTCTTGGTGGCCGTGACTTCGACCACCTTCGCCCAAGTACCGACGGAAGAGGGACTGAGGTTCTTCGAGCTGAAGATTCGGCCCGTACTCGTGCAGCACTGCTACAGTTGCCACTCGGTGGAGGCTCGCGACGGGGAGAAGATCATCGGGGCGGGGTTGTTTCTCGACACGGCGGCCGGGACTCTGGTCGGGGGCGAGAACGGCCCGGCACTGGTGAAAGGGAAGTCGGCTGAGAGTCGGCTGATCAAAGCACTGAAATACGACGGGATCGAGATGCCTCCGAAGGGCAAGCTCTCGGACGAGATCATCGCCGACTTCGTGAAGTGGATCGACCTGGGAGCGCCCGACCCGCGCGAGGGAGCTGCTCCCCTCAAGCCGAAGCGTGAGATCAACATCGACGAGGGCCGCAAATGGTGGTCGTTCCTGCCGCTGCAATCGGTGACGCCTCCCGCCGTGCCGGAGGGTTCTCGCATTCAGTCGCCGATCGACAACTTTATCATCGCTGCGCAGGTGCAACAGAAGCTGAAGGCGAACGGAGCCGCATCGAAAGAAAAGCTGATCCGCCGCGCGTACTTCGATCTGATCGGACTGCCGCCGACTCCCGAACAGACCGCCGCGTTCGTCAACGACTCAACCCCGCAGGCGTTTGAAAAAGTGATCGACGAGTTGCTCGCCAGCCAGCACTACGGTGAGAAGTGGGCGCGGCACTGGCTCGACGTGGCTCGGTTTGCCGAGAGCGGCGGCTACGAGTTCGATGGCTTCCGTCCCGGAGCGTATCACTATCGTGACTGGGTCATTCGTTCGCTGAACAATGATTTGCCCTACGACCAGTTTGTGCGACAGCAACTGGCGGGAGACAAGCTGCAACCGGATGACTATCACGCGGCATCGGCCAGCGGGTTCCTCATGGCGGGGCCGTATCCGGGACAGATCACCGCGAAGACGGTCGAGGGAATTCGGTACGACCAACTCGACGACATGCTGATGACGATCGGCGGCTCGATGCTCGGTCTGACGCTGGGCTGCGTCCGTTGTCACGATCACAAATACGACCCGCTGCCGCAAAAGGATTACTACGCCATCGCGGCCGCGTTCGCGACCAGCTCGCACGGTTCGCGGTTTCTCGATCCTGATCCCGCCGCGACCCAGCAGGCGTGGCCACGACATCTCCAGGCGCAAGAACCGTTGCTCGCCGCACTCCGCAAGTTCTCGAATGAGGAATTGCCCAAGCGGTTTGAGACGTGGCGCGCCAGCGAACTGCCGAAGCAGCCCGATGCGCCGCGCTGGCAAGTGTTGGAGCCGGTGGCTCTCGACGCGGAACGCTCGTGGTTGAAGTGGTTGCCCGGCGGATTGATCGCGCACGATGGACCGCTCACGCCGGGCACGAGCCTCTTTGGTCGAGGTGAGCGTCGCGTCGTGGCGAATGAGGAGCGGTACGCGATCAAGTTCCACTCCTCGCAGAAGAACATCACGTCGCTGCGGCTGGATGCCTTCGCGGACAAGACGCTGCCGCAACGCGGTCCCGGCTTGAACGGTGACGGCAGTTTTCAATTGGCCGAGTTGAAGGTGACAGCGCGGCCGCTCGACGGCAACGCGACCGAGGCACCGGTGGAACTGAAGCTCAAGGCGGTGTTTGCCGCCGGGGAAGACAAGGACCAACCGCTGAGCCACGCGGTCGATGGCAAGCCGGAAACGGCATGGGTCGTGCGCACGACAGCGAAGAACGACAACGCGGCGGTCTTCGAGTTGGAGGCACCGCTTGCCGGATTCGCCAGCGGAACGGAGCTGACATTCGAGTTGAAGTTCCGCGACTTCGGGATCGGCCGGATGCGGTTCTCGCTGAGTACCGATCCGAACCCCGCGACATGGGCCGGGAACTTCGTACCTCAACACGTCGGAGAGATGCGCGCGATCCTGGCCGCTGGCGGGAACAAACTTCCCGACGCACAGCGTGAAGCCATGACACGCTGGTTCAGCCCCTTCGATGCCGAGACAGCGAAGGTCACTCAAACCGTTCGCGATCACATCGCTGCGGAGCCTCGCCCGCCATTGACCGAGGTCTACACAACGGTTGCCGGGGGGCAGGATGTCTTCCTGCTGCGTCGAGGCGAAGTGGACAACAAGCTCGGCAAAGCGGGGCCGGGGTTCCTGCAAGTCCTGCTGCGAGGCGATCTACCAGCGACAACTCAACCACCAGCGGCAGCTCAAACCGCGACCACGCCTCCCGCCACTCCGACCGATCCGCGCGTGGCACTCGCCGACTGGATCGCGAACGTGGATCGAGGGGCGGGGCCGTTACTCGCACGAGTGATGGCGAACCGACTCTGGCAGCATCACTTCGGTGAGGGGATCGTCGGCACACCGAACGACTTCGGGGCGCAGGGAGACAAACCGACACATCCCGAATTGCTCGAATGGCTCGCCGCGCAGCTTGTCGGCAGCGGCTGGAAGCTCAAGCCGCTGCACAAGCAGATCATGCTGAGTGCCGCCTATCAGCAATCGCACGAAGTGACGCCGGAGAACCTCGCAGTCGATCCCGCCAACAAATACGTGTGGCATTACCAACCGAGGCGACTCGACGCAGAACTGATTCGAGATGCACTGCTGGCGATCGGCGGGAACCTCGACAAAAACATGTTCGGCCCGAGCATCTTGGACAACACACCGCGACGCAGCGTCTACCTGCGCGTGAAGCGGAGCGAACTGATTCCGCTGATGACGATGTTCGACGCCCCCGAGCCAACTCAAAGCGTCGGCGAACGCATCAGCACGACGGTTCCAACGCAGTCGCTCGCCCTGATGAACTCCCCGTTCGTCAGGCAACAAGCCGAGCAGCTCGCCCAACGCATCCACCCCTCGCCAGAAACCCCGCTCGCCACCTCAGTCGATCTCGCCTACCGCATCGCCTTCGCCCGAGTCCCCTCAGAACCCGAGCGAACTCAAATGCTGAGCTTCATCGAAACCCAACGAACCCTCGCCGGAGGCGACCCGACCGCCAACACCAACAAAGCCCTCGCCGAGTTCTGCCACGTGCTGCTCTGTTTGAACGAGTTTGTTTACGTCGATTGATTCCCTTTGGAGCCAACCAGCATGATCCACGACCTAACCTCGAATCACATTGCCCTTCCCGCTCGACGCCAGTTTCTCCAGCAAGCCGGACTCGGCTTCGGGTCGCTGGCGTTGGCGAGTATGTTGCATCAGGAGGCTCAGGCCGCACCGACGCAGAGCGCCGATCCGTTGGCTCTGCGGTCGCCACACTTTCCGGCGCAGGTGAAGTCGATCATCTGGATGTTCATGACGGGCGGGCCGTCGCAGGTCGATACGTGGGACTACAAGCCGGAGTTGCAGAAGCGAGACGGGCAGGATCTTGCCGGGTCGGACCCGAAGACCGGGTTCTTCACTACGAGCGGCAAGTGTTTGAAGTCGCCGTTTGAATGGAAGCAGCACGGAGAGTCGGGGTCGTGGGTCTCGGGCATCTTTCCGCACCTGTCGCAGCATGTGGACAAGATGTGCTTCCTGCACTCGATGCACCTGAAACAGAACAACCACGCGCCGGCATCGATCGAGTTGATGTGCGGCACGAACCGACCGGGGCTGCCTGCGCTCGGAGCGTGGATGACTTACGGGCTTGGCTCGCTGAATCAGGACTTGCCGTCGTATGTCGTGCTGCACGATACGCGACCGCGCGGCGATGACCAGATTTGGTCGGCGGGTTTTTTACCAAAGACGTATCAGGCTTTGTCGCTCGACGCGCGACGAAAAGAGGCGGTCGATAATCTGGCTCGCGATGGCAAGCACAGCGACGCGCAACAGCGTTCGCAACTCGACCTGATTCGTCAGTTGAACCAGCAACACGCGGCGGCAAGGCCGACTCAGGCCGACCTCGCGGCGCGAATCAACTCGTATGAGCTGGCCTATCGGATGCAGATGTCGGCCCCCGAAGCGTTGGACCTGTCGAAGGAATCCGAAGCGACTCACAAGCTGTACGGCATGGATCAGCCCGAGTGCGCGACGTTTGCTCGCCAGTGTTTGCTCTCGCGCCGGTTGGTCGAACGCGGCGTGAGGTTCGTCCAAATTTTCGCGGGCAAGGGAGTCGGCGGCGATGGCAGTGTGAACGATGTCCCGTGGGATTGTCACACCGACGTTGAGATCAATCACAAATCGTGCGGCCTTCATACGGATCAGCCTGCGGCGGCGTTGCTCGCCGATCTCGAAGCGCGCGGGATGCTCGATTCGACCCTCGTCATCTGGGGCGGTGAGTTCGGACGGACATCCGATTCACAAGGCTCGAAGGGCCGCGACCACAACCCGAACGGCTTCACGATCTGGATGGCGGGAGCCGGTGTGAAGGGGGGCTTTCACTACGGAGCGACCGACGAGTTCGGCTACAAGGCGGTGACGAACAAGGTCCACGTCAACGACCTCCACGCCACGCTGCTGCACCTGCTGGGTCTGGAGCACACCAAGCTGACTTACCGCTTCAACGGCCGTGACTACCGCCTGACCGATGTGGCTGGCAACGTCATCACCGACATCCTCGTGTAGGGGCAACTGATGTCGATCCGTCGTTGTAGGTCAGGCGGTGCCTGACCATTTTCAATCACCGCGATGACGCCCGAAGAGTCAGCCACCGCCTGACCTACAAGACCGCCTTCTCGCGTCATCGGCCGCCGGGGCCATTGTTGACATGGAGGCCAAGCTGCCACCAACAATCGTCGAACTCAAAAACGTACACCGCTGCATGGGTCGCTCTCCAACAGGGAGACATTGAATTGAACGGTGGACTGTCACGAACTTTGGTCGTGATCATCACGCTTTTCAATCAGCGCGCCTTCGCATCGAATGGGGCTTTGGCGACTGGTGGCTGTGGAATGATCTTTTGCGCGACGCGGAAGCCAAGAGTATTGAAACGGAGTGTCGGTAGGCCGGAACCGCGAAATGCACTGCGACCGAAGGCCGCACTGTAAAACCAATGGCCTCCGCGGACGGCGTAGAGCGAATTGCTGGCGGCTGCGGGGAGTGCATCCACTGATTTCTTCGAGTAGGTGGCTTCGTCGAACTGGGTGCCACACCACTCTTCGAGATTGCCGTGCATATCAAACAAACCCAGAGCGTTTGGTTTCATGCCGGCAACCGGATGACAGTTGAAGTTGGCATTACCAAGATGCCATCCCTGTTGATCGAATTCCGACGCATCATCGCCGAACGAATATTGAGTGGTCGTCCCCGCGCGGCAGGCGTATTCCCATTCTGTTTCCGTGGGAAGCCGATAGTCGGCTTTGTCCTTTTCCGACAACCATTGGCAATACGCCTGGGCGTCATTCCACGAGACCTGAGTGACGGGGAACGTCTCATTGACAGCATAGCCGGGGGCCTTCCAAGTCGGTTGTTTCTTGGCATCCGTGGTATCGCTGGCGGCGGCTTGAGTGGCTGAGTTCCCCGCCCCGAATCGTTCGGCGTCGGTCATGTAGCCAGCGTCGGTCACGAAGGCTCGGAACTCAGCAACCGTCACTTCGGTTCGTCCCATTCGGAACGGATGTGCGACAACAGCCCGATGCTGAGGCCGTTCGGCCTTCCGTATCCGATTGATCGAATGTGGCTCAGCTCCAGCCGCTGCGGCAAACTTCGCTGCGGCATCGACCTGCGCATCTGTGCTGCCCATTAGGAACTCGCCAGGTGGGATGAGGATCATCTTCGCGCCGACGCTGTTGGTCGTCTCGACCGTTGTACCCAGAAGCTTGGCCCACGCTTCTTGATGCGCGTGAGCTTGCTGGGCGTCGAATGGCGCTTTGGCGGGAGGCGGTGCAGGAGTTCCTGCGTTGAGTTTCGAGGCTTCAACGGGAGTCAGTCGCGGGGCAAGCCATACAGGCCATGAGAAATGTCGAACTCCTGTCACTTCCAGCCGCAATCGTTGTGCGTTGCGGACACTCACAGAAACCGGCGTCTCGACGTTGGGCTTGGACAGCGGCGTTGATTCCCAAAGCAACTTGCCATCGACCAGCACGCGGAAGGTTTGCGGACCACCTGTCGGTTCACGGAGTAAATAAACAGTTGCCTGAAACAACTCGTAGCGACGGGAGAGATCGTACTCCACGACGGCGCGATCATCAGGAGCGTCCGGTGACGTGAAGAGTGCATGGAGAACAATGCGTTCATCTCGGAAGATGCTCGGTTTACCTAACCAATAACCGTGTTTACCGAGCTCCGAAAATCCCTCCCATAAAGTCTCTGGCAGGTCGTCGAGATAAACGACATTTGCGTCAGGCGTGATCGACGAGCCGTCTAGTTTCACCCACTTCGCACCGACGATCTGGCCGTGATGATTGTTGCCGGACGAGTCCTTGAGGATATCCCCCTGGCCTTCGTCGAAGTGGTAGAGGGCGAGCGTGTCGGCATCCGCTTCAAATCGCGGGGCGAGTGTGAAGTTTTCGTTGTAGCGGGCAACTTTCAAAATGCGGACCTCGTCGATCAGGCCGTCGAACGGCGTAAAGGCTTCAAAGTTCGCGGCCAGACCTCCCAGCAGACAGGGACCGGCGACCACTGGCAGGTCGCCGACGAGCGGGGTCTTTCCCGCGAGGTGGCCATCGATGAACAAACGCAGTTCTTTCCCGGTTGAGACGCCCGCCAAGTGCATGCGCCGGCGAGCCAGGACGGAACCTTCCACGATGACTCGGTTGTAAGTGCCATCCTTGCTCGGGACGCTCCAACTCCAACTCCAGTTGTTTTTCTGTTGCAGCAACTGCATTCCCCCTCCGCTGATGAACAACACCCGGTTATCCCACTTGTCCAGAACCGAGCGCGTGGTGACGTACATTTCGACCGTACAAGCCTCAAACGGACGCAGGATGGGCGGCAACTCCACACGCGCATTGCCGGTCTCCAGTTTGTAGTTGAAGTCCAGGGCATACTGCGGCGGATCAATCACATCCGCCACCGTCGAAGTCATCGCCTTTTCAGTCGGCTTGAAGACACCGTGATCGCTTTGGATTTCGCACCACGGCATCGCCTTCACCAATTGTTTGACGCCGTCGGCGGTGAACTTGGTGGCTTGAATGTGGAGCAAACTGAGCGACTTCATCTGGCTTAAACTGGAAATCGCAGCGTTGGTCACATTTGTAAAGCAGATATTCAGAAACATGAGACGTTTTGATTTCGACAATCCCACCACGGCACGATCGCTAATCGTTGTTTGGTTGAGGGACAGAGCATCCAATTTGGGAAATTGCGAGAGAGCATCACCACATTCGTCGGTGAGCAGCTTACAAGAGTTCAGATGCAGATCGCGCAGGCTTGGTGACTTCGACAAGTCCAGCACGCTGCGATCGCTGACCGATGTATTGTCCAGTCGCAGATACTCAAGCGTGGGGAATTGCGCGAGTACAGCCCCGCAATCGTCTGTGAGCTGCAGACAACTGGAAAGGAACAGATTCCGCAACAAAGGCAACTTTTGAAGTTGTGTCAGAGACTGGTCGGTGACTGGGAGACCGTTCAGATCCAACACCCTCAGACTCGAAATCTGGCCGATCGTGGCCAGCCCCTCGGAAGTGACTAACGTGCCTTCCAAATTCAGCACATGCAAAGAACGATACTTGAGCAAGGGCAGCAAGCCCCGATCCGTGACCTTCGTTCGATAAACGTCAAGCGAGTTGAGTTGTGGAAGCC
Organism: Schlesneria sp.; assembly: GCA_043743205.1. GTDB lineage: Bacteria > Planctomycetota > Planctomycetia > Planctomycetales > Planctomycetaceae > Schlesneria. The sequence continues at coordinate 3,738 of JAYTXB010000331.1, read as the reverse complement.
CGCCGATGAACACCATTCCTTTGTCCCCGAATTCGCAACCTCGAAGCGACAAGCTCCAGATTGTGGGGAACGCTGACAGATGTGCGAGGTCTTGGTCCGAAATTGGTCGCCCATTGAGAACGATTGCGACCACCGACTTGTCGCTCGCCAGAGCTTCCTCCGTGCTGCGAACCGGTTCGACTGCTCCCGGTTGTCCCACCGACACGATTGCCCCGACCGAGAACAGCCAATCCAAGGCTTTCTTCTCGGCGGAATCTTTCGGCTGGCCGGTCGTCGGCGCCGTGGCAGCACCCGTACTCTTACCCTCTGGTTCCGACGATGGCTCCGTAGCGCTGTTGTTTGAGACCGTGGCCTGGCGCGCGGACTTGTCGGGACGAGGCGGGATCAGGAACCAAATCAACCCCATCAACAACACGACGGCTCCGCCCCCAATCTGCACGCGTCGATCCTGCCACCATGAGTTCGATGTCGCCTTACGCTGGCCGGGGTTCTGATTGGCTCCCCCGTTGTGATCCGCCTGCGAACCGAACGAGGTCAGTGTCTGCGGGTCGGTCGGCTGCGTCATGTCGCCCGTCAGCAACGTCGCTTCGGAGGCGGAGTCTGCGACGGTGGATGGGGCCTTGGAGAGCCGCGACTTGGTCACGGCCGCTGATGCACCCGACGACGAATCGAAATTGTTCAGGAACGCATTGAACTGAGAATCGTCGGTCGCCTGCGGCAGGTTCACTTTGATCGACGACAACTGACCGCTGAGGCAGCCCTCCAGATCCTTGATGACTTCGGTCATCGTCTGGTAACGGTCCTTCGCCTGCTTGGAGACCATCTTGCGAAACACGGCCTCGACGGTGCCGGAAACTTCATTGCGCACCGAACTGAGCGACGGGATCGGCGCGTCGCGATGAGCCAGCAGCTTGGCCATCAGCGAGTCGCCGTCGTAGGCACACTTACCCGTCAGCAGATACCACAGCGAGATCCCCAAACTGTAGATGTCGCTCCGAGCGTCGGCATGCTTGGTACTGAGTGCCTGTTCAGGAGCCATGTAGTCCACGGTCCCCATCACCGCGCCGGTACTCGTCAGTTCCGCCTGTCCACCGGTCTCTCCCTCGATCCGAGCCAAGCCCATGTCGAGAATCTTGACCGTTCCTTTCGTGTCGATCAGCAAATTCGCGGGCTTGATGTCGCGATGAATCACACCTTGTTCGTGTGCGAACTCCAATCCCTTCGCGGCCTGAACGATGCACGCGACCGCCTTCTCAACGGAAAGCGGTCCCTGCTTTTTGACCAGCACCGATAGATCACTTCCCTCAACGTACTCCATCACCAGAAAGTGAATTCCCTTGGCCTCATCCGCATCATCGGTGGCGACAACGTTGGGATGCCGCAACTTGGCTGCAGCTTCGACCTCGCGATGAAATCGCTTGAGTGCATCGGGTGTCTTCACGGCCGCAGGCGACATCATCTTGATCGCCACCAGCCGCTTCAAACGCTTGTGCTCGGCCTTCAGCACCATTCCCATGCCACCCTGACCGAGCTTGTCGAGAATGACGTAGTTGCCCAGAACCAGCGACTTCCCTTTGCCCGCGTAGATTTGCTCGGCCTGAAACTTGGTGAGCTTTTTTTGTTTGACCAGCTCGCGCGCCAACGCCTCGCCGTCGGCCGGTTGCTTGTCTTCAGGAAAGCTCGCCAGAAAAGACGCAACGACCTCACCGCCCATCAGGCCGCTGGCGTTGATCTGTTGTAGAAATTCGTCGCGTGTCAGTGGCATGTTCAGAATCATTGAGGCGTGTCAAAAACATCGCGGGCAGTCTGCCCAAACGGTGACGAATCTTCCACTGCAATGGAACATCTGATCCCGTTCATCGAGAACCGAGTTCCGTCGGCGTGCGATGGTCCATTGAGAACCGGCCATGCTCACCGCCTTGTGTGGGCTCAATGGCACTTGTTTTCGAAATTAGCCGGAACGCGCTAGCGTCCGGTTTGCTGAGAACTACGAGAACCCCACGCTTAGGCGAGCGGCAAGAGTTCGCATACCCGCCGTAGACCGGACGCCTACGTCCGGTCGGCTCGAAAAGGCCGGACGTAGGCGTCCGGTCTACGGTAAATTCTTACCTGCCGCTCGCCTTAGCGCGTTCCGGCTGATGTGTTCGGTTGCTCCAAAACAATTGCCATTCGGGGTGCGCCCACGCGCCGCCTCAGCCAACATCACTCTTTGCTCGTCGCGCGTTCCAGTTCCACCTGAGTCCCTCTGAGCGTGAACTCGGCGGGCATGATGCCGGTGTTGATATAGCTCAGTGAGACTTCTTGTTTGTCCTTCTTGAACGCGATCTCGCCAATCATGTCGTCGGCAGTGAGGACCTCTTCTTTCCAGCCGTCGTCCTTGAACTGCTTGCGAATCGCGGCGGCGGTGGCTTTGGACTTGCCGGTGGCGATGGTGAACTCCAGCTGCTTTTTGGTGATCTCATTCATCGCCGCGTCCTTGGGCAACGTGACCGTCACCTTGGGAAACGAAGGATTCTTTTCCTGCTCCCTCTGTTTCTTCTTCGCGGCGACAGCGGCGGCGAATCGCTGCTCCTCCGCAGCGACTTCGGCGGCGGATTGGTGCTTGAGAGTCACTCGCAAAACCCCTTCGTCTTTGACCGTGTACAGTTCCAGGTCGAGCATCTCTTTCGCGGCATTGCGGAAGACCAGCGCGCTCTTCCAATCGACCTTGAAGGTCTTGTCGGTCGTCGCCTTCCAACCCGCTGCGCTCAAGACCTTGCGATAGAACGTGACGATGCCATCTTCGCTCTCCTTCGTGTCGAACAGCAGTTGCTTCGTGCTGTCGGAGTATTGCAGTTGCACGGTTTCAGTCGGAGCAGGGAGATCGGCCGAGAGTTGTTCGGCACTGAAGCTGATCGTCGTCTTGCCCTCTTGCCCCGGAGCCGCCGTCACCGAGGTCGTGAGTCGCACGGCGTTCTGCTTGAACCAGTGCGTTCCTTCCGCCTTGCCATACGGCTGCCAACCTTGAGCTTCCAGCAGCTTGTGACAGGCTTCGACGGTCTTCGCGACGGGAGCTTCCGTCGTGTACATCGCGACCTGTGGTCCGACGTACAGTGACTTGCAACCACTCGGTAAGGGGAGCTGCTTCAGATCGACGTTGCCGTGCTGCATGATCGACACGTTGACGAAGCCCGGTTGCTTCGGGTCGCTCAGCGGAATTGTCGAGACCGATGCCACGAAGCCGTCGCGCGTGAACATGCCACTCGCATAATCTTCGGTCACGTTGCTACCGGGGACTTCCGTCCACTTCAGCCCGAGTAGAGCTTTGCGTTGAAACTCAAACGCCGTCTTGCAGTTGCTCGGTGCGTTGTACGACAGCCGAGCCGCATTCCGAGTCCCCGGCTCTTTGACTCCAGCCAGCAATGGAAACGTCGCAAAGTCGAGAACCTTGACCGCCTCCGCAACAGTCGCCGGTTTGGGGCCCGACTTTTCATCAGCAACGGAAACGCCGCTCACGAGAGTGATGACGATGGCCGTGAGTGAGAGATGCAGATGCGGAACTCGCATGGTGATTCCTTTAACAGAGGTAGAGATACAAACGGCCCCACATCCGGGATGTGCGAGGCCCGTCATCGGCTGGACAGCCACTTCGGCGAGCGGTTAGAGGCTATCCGAGAAGTCGCGCTGACGTAACGCGTGAAACAAATTACCGTTAGGCCGTCATTCAGCAAAGGAGTGCTCGGTCATGGCAGATCAGAT